>JBOFQC010000781.1:0-3139 GCA_051660725.1 Thermoguttaceae bacterium | reverse complement strand
GAAAGGAATCGGAACATGTTGTGTAAGTCGATTTTCCAATATGCTTCCGTGTATGTCGAGAGCGGCAAATCTTTTCTAGCTTGTTCCCTTGCCACACCGATTTTAATCCGTTCTTCATACAATTCTCGGGCTTGGCGGTGAAAATCATTCTCTTCTTCGGTCAACCCTTTTCCGAGCTGTTGGCTTAGAAAACCGTCACTTCCCTGCCGATTTGAAACGGCTTGAACCCGCCACTGCTCCGGCTCGGTTGAATATGCCGCATCAATTGCAATTGAATACCGTGTACTGTATTCGTTCACCGAAGCTGTTCGGTGCCGAATCCATTGCCGCCAACAATCCATTGGAACACGCACCAGCAGCTTTATTTCCGCCATTTCAAACGGAGTAGTGTGCTGGTGTCGCATCAAATAACGTAACAACGTACGGTCATCGGAGACTTTTTTCGTACCGTCTCCGTAACTAACCCGGGCGGCTTGGACAATTGAACTGTCTTCGCCCATTACGTCGACAAGACAGACGAAACCATTATCAAGTACAGGGAATTTTTTCCAGCGAAGCATTTTGGAGCAGGTCAGAAGGTAAAAATGGTGAAATTCTACTTAATTACAACTGTAATCATCACGTCGCCTTGTTCAATTGCGTCGACAACGTCTTGGCCTTCAAGAACACGTCCGAAAACTGTATGTTTTCCGTCCAACCACGGGCACGGAACATGTGTAATAAAAAATTGCGACCCGTTCGTGTTCGGGCCGGCGTTTGCCATTGAAAGAATGCCAGGTCCAGAGTGACGAAGTTCAGGATCAAATTCGTCTTCGAAAGTGTAGCCCGGTCCGCTGGTTCCGGTTCCCAACGGACAACCACCTTGAATCATGAAGTCGTTTATTACACGGTGAAATTTTAAACCGTTGTAAAACCCGCTCTTAGCTAATTTTTCGAAGTTTGCGCAGGTTTTTGGAGTTTGGTCTGCAAAAAGTTCCAGCACAATCACGCCTTTATCAGTGTCAATCACTGCGGTTTTTTTCGGTTCTGCCGATTTTTTAGGCTCAGCTGATTTTTTTGGTTCGGCTGGCTTCTTTGCTGCTGATGGCTTTTGTGTTGTTCCGGTTTTCTTAGCTTTTGCTGTTTTTTTCTTCGGCATTGGAGTATATATTCGGGGTCAATAAGGGTAATTTAAGTTTGATTACGTATAAATAAAACGATTCATCGACGTATTGTACCTTGACTTTGCGCGATTCGCAAGATATGATCAGTTTTTTCAGACTCGGGTGTAATAATTGTGGGGTACTGAATATATTCTGATTGCTTAAGAATATTCTGACTTTTTTAACACTGATGAGTTGTATGCCGAGCAGCGGTATATTATTTTTTGCCAGAATTTTTCCGAAACGCCAAACAAATGCCGACCTCGCTTTTTCAGTACGAGATGTTGCCAACGACATGGTTTTACCTGTCGGGGCTGATGATTTTGGCGATTTTCTTTCGATTTAATCGGTTCTGGAGCATACGAAATGTTGATTTGGTCGCACTTGTCGTTCTCGGGCTTGGGCTGTTGTACCTTGCAATGGGGGACACGAAAAATGCCTATATCTGGATTTTTGGCGTGCAGTTTTTCCTGCTGATGCGAATGCTTTTCGACACGTTCATGGTGCGTAGGCCACTTCTTGAGCCGAATTTAACGTCGGACGGTTTAACTTTTGCCTGCGTTGCTCTTTTGGCTTTCATGGTTGCCAATATTATTATTAATAGAGGTGAAACCGTTGATTCGACGCGCACGATTCGTTTGGAACAGATTCTCACCCTGTCGGCGCAAAGCAGCACACCAGACGCTTCAAAAGCAGAATACAAAAAGCATCCCGGTTACAGGCCGTTTTTGGCGTATGCGAACACTACGAACAATATTCTCGGGGCTTCGCCGAAACTCATTCCATTCCTGAAAGCGGGAAAAAGCGGCGAAAAAGCAGCAGGCACAGATAAAACCGCTAACCTACAGAATGCAACTGATGAAAAAGATACTAAAGATACTACAGTAAATATTGAAAATCCGGAAATCGCAGCTATTTCAATTCATACTGAGACCGCAACGAATCAGACTCTTGCGCAAAAAAACGAAGCGACATACGCCGTAATTATGCCTCTAATGGTGGTGATTGCTTCGCAATTTTTTATCGTACTCGGCTTGCTTTTTGTCGGCTATTTGCATTTCGGCAATATTAAAACCGGAATCGCGGCTGCTACGCTTTATTTACTGCTTCCGTACACGAACCAGATGATTGGGCGAATCGACCACTTTGTTCCGGCTGCGTTGATTATCTGGGCAATTGTGTTTTACCGCCGACCTGTATTTTCAGGGTTATTTATTGGTGCGGCTTCAGTTCTCGTGTTTTACCCAATTTTCCTTGTTCCACTTTGGTGCGGCTTTTATTGGAAACGCGGCATGGTTCGGTTTTTGGGCGGTATTGCTTTCGTTTACATTCTTTTCATCTCGTTGATTGCCTGCACTCCCGCTGAGTACGGCTCGTTTAACATGCAACTTGCCGACTTATTCGGAAAAGGTTGTTTCATGCTGCAATACCCGAATGGGGCGTGGGAATACTGCAATATTTTTTATCGTATTCCGATTCTTGCGTTATTTTTGGTTCTCAGTTTCGGCATGGTTATTTGGCCGTCTCACAAGCACCTTGCAACGCTTTTATGTTGTTCCACTGCTGTTCTGATAGGTACACAATTTTGGCAATCTTACCAAGGGGGGCTGTACATGGCGTGGTATCTCCCGCTACTGATTCTTACGATTTTCCGTCCGAACCTCGAAGATCGCATTGCCCAAACTAACGTAGTCGAAGCAAGGTACTTTTTCTAGAAAAATGGTATAACCATTATTCGCTTATGAGCGCAGTGTAATTTTCTATACTCAATCCGGATCCATTTCTTCAATACAAAGCGAAATAACTTCCGATAATCGTTGTTGCAATTCATCGATTGTTTCTGCATAAGTATGGGCACCAGCGGTTTCAACTTAAGGAAAAACTATATCACAAACAACAGAATAGCTAAACCGGGGAGAACAGGCTGTTTTATGGTTTGTTCGCCAACCTTCCCAGTTTATCATCCTGACATCTGCTTTGCCTTCCTACAAAGGTTA
>JBOFQC010000780.1:0-3651 GCA_051660725.1 Thermoguttaceae bacterium | reverse complement strand
AGCAGGCAATTGAGCTTTGTGAAAAAAACGGCGTGCTCGGCGACGACATTTTCGGTTCCGGCTTTTCACTACATTTGAAAGTGAAAGAAGGGGCCGGCGCTTTTGTTTGCGGTGAAGAAACCGCTCTACTCGAATCAATTGAAGGCAAACGGGGTATGCCTCGGTTAAGACCCCCGTACCCGGCAGTTAAAGGACTCTGGGGCAAGCCGACGCTTATTAACAACGTCGAAACATACTCGCTTGTTCCGTGGGTGATAAAAAACGGCGGAAGCGCGTTCCGCAAATTCGGCGTCGCAAAAAGTCGTGGTACAAAAGTTTTCGCTCTTGCCGGAAAAGTCAAGCGCGGCGGACTCATTGAAGTACCAATGGGAATAACGATTCGTGAGGTGGTCGAAAAAATCGGTGCTGGCACCACAAACGGAAAAAAATTCAAAGCGGTGCAAATCGGGGGCCCGTCAGGCGGTTGCGTTCCGGAAGTGCTTGCAGATACGCCAATTGATTTCGAATCGCTTTCGGAAGTTGGTGCCATTATGGGGTCCGGCGGACTTGTCGTTCTGGACGAAGATGACTGCATGGTTGACATTGCCCGGTACTTTTTGCAGTTCACGCAGGAACAATCTTGCGGCAAATGTACGTTTTGCCGTGTCGGAACCAAACGGATGCTTGACGTACTTGACAGAATTTGCGGCGGCAAGGGAAAACACGGTGATCTCGAAACGCTTGAATCACTCGCTATGCAAATTAAAGCAGGCAGTTTGTGCGGACTCGGCAAAACCGCTCCGAATCCGGTTTTGTCTACCTTGAAGTATTTTAAGGGAGAATACGAAGCGCATCTGGAAGGTTTTTGTCCTGCCGGTAAATGTACTGCGCTTATTATGTACGAAATCAACGACAATTGTAACGGCTGCTCAATTTGTACTCGTGTTTGCCCAGTCGGAGCAATCAAATCGGTCCCGTACCGCAAACACGAAATTGACACCTCTCTTTGTACCAAATGTAACGCATGCCGTGTTGAATGCCCTCACAACGCAATCGGGCTACGACCTGCCGTCAAGGCATAAAAACATCATGTTAATTTCACGTATAACCATAATCGGAGTCGGTCTTCTCGGCGCTTCAATTGCGGCAGCCGTAAAGAAACGGAATCTGGCGGAAATCGTGGTCGGAATTGATCCGAACCGCGATTACTTGGATTACGCTCTTCATAGTGGTTTAATTGATCAGGGGTGTTGTGATATCAATGATTACATAAAGAACAATGATGTGTCTCATTATGATCTGAACAATCATGAGTTGCTTATTATTTGCTCACCAGTTGGTTCAATTGTAGGAAATATTCTTGAATTCGTAAAAGCGAGGCAATCTTTCTCGGAGTCGCCGTTGTTGATTACCGACGTCGGAAGCACGAAAAATGAAATCTGGGAAAAACTTCAAGACGAATCAATTAAAAACATTTTTCCGCAAGAATATCGCTACATTGGTTCGCATCCAATTGCAGGCAGTGAAAAGAGCGGTCCGGAAAACGCTGATCCGGATTTGTTCATTGGCAAACTTACGATTTTAACTTCTTCCGACTCAGATTCAGTTGCGGATGTAGGCTTTTTAGAACTTTTCTGGAACCTTTTGGGAAGCACTGTGATTTTGATACCGCCGGACCAACATGACGAAATGCTTGCCCGAACCAGCCATTTGCCGCACTTAATCGCTGCGGTTCTTATCCGTTCGCTGCAACTTGGCGACCACCTCGTTGCTGGTCCTGGATTTCGTAGCACCACTCGCCTGGCTTCTGGTAATACAACTGTTTGGAAAGACATTTTTACAGCCAACCGAAACAATTGCATCGAAGCGATTAAACTGTTCGAGAAAAATCTTAAAGATATTCGCGAAATGCTGGAAAAAGAAAATTTCGACGAATTCGAATCTTTCCTCGTAAAATCTAAAAAATTCAGGGATTCACTCGGCCAATAAGCCAATTTCTTCAATTTTCCATGTTAGCGCCGAGCCCTGCTCGGCGTTTTTTACCTTGGCAATTTCAAAGGCGTTGCTCCCCGGAGCAGGGCTCCGGGGCTAACAGTAATAAAAAAATTTTTTTACACAAAATTTCTTCGTAACATTCACTGAAAAATTTTCGCTACCTTAGTCACTGATAAAATTTAACTTATATTTCAAGTGTTCCGACAAACAACGGGACAATAAAAGGAGTCGAACATCAAGTGTAAGCGGGACCGCGTGAGGGGCAGTCGGTTGTACAGCGCAGCATCTTTTTGTTTCGACTTTTTCACCCGCCGGGAGCGCAAGCTCCCGGTTTTTTTGTTAGACGTTAGAATTCTGACGTTAGACGTCAGATTTTAGACTTCAGATTCTTGCATCTGCATTTAATCGTAAAAAATCTGCAATCTAACGTCTTCCTCAAACCATTCCCCAGAGTTTTCGCAAAAACCATTCGATTGAAAACAGCAGAATCACAAGAATCAACGCGAACCAGGAATCGTAAAGCGTAAGTTTCGTTTCCCGCTTCTCGGTAAGAAGCTCCGACTTCTTCTCAAGCTCTTGCAGCAGATTCGGCAATGTTTCCGCAACAACGGCACTGGCACCTGTGATTCCGGCAATATTAGCCAAAAGCGTCGGATCGGCAACGGGATTATCCATTTCCATATCCTGCTCGAAAACCAAAAACCGTGATGACGCCTCGTGGAGCCCAATATTCAAAGCAGAAGCACCGCTCGGCGAAGCAGTTGCCCGAATTGAATAATCGCCCGGCCTGGATGTGTTACGTATTGAACCAGTAGCCGTGCCGTTTTCGTTTATAATGGAAACGGTTTCTTCTTCGCCGTCTGGATAACGCACCGTTGCTTCCACTTTCGGATTAGTGACCTCCTCGCCTTTTTCGGTTCGGAGTCGAACCTTGAATTTCACAGTTTCACCCGCACCGAAACGTGGCCGCTCCAACTCAATCCAACAATCTCCCTGCATTGAGTCGTCCATTTTTGCGAGCCACAAAATCAACTGACGCCAAAAACGTTTGTGTTCTTTTTCGTGATCGAACCACCAGAACCAGGTTGTGTTACCCGCAAAAGCAAGCACACGACCTGAACCGAAAGTACCCTGAACCAAAATCGGTTGGAAACCGGCTGTTAGAATTTCCCGAGCCGCCTGCTTGGGCTTTATACGACGAATTTTCTCAAGTTCCGGCAAAAGCCGCCACTGCTTGTCGTTTTCCAACGGATCGTCTGCCAAACGTAACATACTTTCGTTTTTCGACTGCTCCGTTGGCAAAGCCCGAAGCGGCGTGTCAATGTAAAGATCAATTCTTGGCTCGTCACCAAGTTTTTGCCTGTCTACATCTTGAATAAGAACCGGCAGTACGGATTCCAACGGAGTTCCCGCATATCCGCCAGCCCCAAATGAGCTGTTTCCGCCCAGCATCATCAGACCGCTGCCGTTTTTAACCATGTCGGCAAGTGCCTGTAATTCTTCCGGTTTGAAAGCGTCGGCGTCGACGTCGCTTATTATGTAAACGGTATATTTTCCAGGCGAAAAATATTCTTCTACCATTGAAGGGCGTCGTTTGGTAATTTCACGTAGCAGATCATTTGCGCTCCCTTTTCCGGCTCGCGCACCTGCAATTGCGGCTCCAATCGGCAGCCGAAC
>JBOFQC010000779.1:0-5651 GCA_051660725.1 Thermoguttaceae bacterium | reverse complement strand
CTCTTCGTCGGTCAATCGAACAATGTACTTTTTTTTCATGGCGAAACCTCCGTGTGTTGAAAACGGCAATATACCAGATTTCGACCATTTGTCATATCCCAATTACTAACACTGACAACGCAGTAGTCAAGAAAACGATGCAAAAAACAAGGTAATTTGTTGCGAGAGCAGGGTGACTTTGATGAAGCAATTGCTCCGTACACAGAGGCCATCAGTCTTGATTCGCAAAATGCAGAGGCATATTGTGGGCGGGCATCTTGTTATGGTAAGAAGAGTGAGTTTGATAAGGCTATCACAGACTGCACCGAGGCCATTCGAATTAACCCAGAAAATGCCAAGTCGTACTACGGTCGTGGCAATTCCTATTGGGGTATCCGTTCACGCTAAAAAGTGGTATTACGTCAAACATTGAAAGTGTGGTACATTGTGGCATGGACGCAAAAGACAAACGCATTGCCGTGCCGCCCACGCACCTTCTTCTGCATAAAACAAATGCAAAATCCGTGAACGGGTACGAAGAAACAACAGTAAATTCTTGACGGTAAAGCAAACAGTTGACACAACATTATCGGCGAATTTTACCAATTGCCACTTACACAAAAGAACTAATTACCGACACCAACTTGATTCGTTATTTTTTTCAACGGGCTGCCGTATTTGAATGGGCAGGTTTCTAAATGGTCGTTTACCAAACCGGTTGCTTGTAAATGAGCGTAACAAATTGTGGTGCCAAAAAACTTGAAGCCGCGGCGCTTCATTTCAGCACTGATTACGTCGGATAGTTCTGTTCTCGGCGGAATATCGGTCAACGTTTTCGGATGATTGATAATCGGTTCGCCATTCGGCAAAAAACTTCTCAGATATTCACAAAAGCTGCCGTGTTCTTTTTGCAGCTGCAGGAACAGTTTTGCGTTGCTGATTGCCGCATTGATTTTCAAGCGGTTTCGGACAATGCCGGGATCGTTGATCAGCCGCTGAACGTCATCTTCGTTAAACGCCGCGACTTTTTTCGCTTTGAACTGCGCAAACGCCTTACGGTAATTTTCCCGTTTCCGTAAAATGGTGATCCAACTTAAACCGGCCTGTGCGCTTTCGAGCAACAAGAATTCAAACATGATCTGGTCGTCATCCAAAACGGGGCGTCCCCACTCTTCATCGTGGTACTTCACGTAAAGTGGATCATCCCCGCACCAGCCGCATCGTTTTGAAAGATCAATTGTCATACGCACTTCTTTTCTCAATTCTTATTATTCCGCAATGTCAATTGCTTTTGCAGGACAAAGGTTGGTACACATTTCGCAACCTGCACACAGAAGAGGATTTACGCGGATTACGTCTCCTTCTTTTTCGAGTCCGGGACAGCCAAGTTTAAGGCAAAGTCCGCACTTTTTGCATTTGGCGGCGTCAACTTTTTGAATCGGGCCGACAAGCTTTCGGATGTGCAACGGACAAGGTGATTTCGACACGATAAGCCAGACTTCCGGAGATTCAATCGCTTCTTTCAGTACTGCTGTTGTTTCTTTAACTTTTCGCGGATCAACGACGACAATGTTTTTTACGCCGAGCGATTTGCCGATCTCTTCAATTGACACCGCAACGGTATCTTCGCCCATTAAGGTTTTGCCGGTTCCGGGATTGTCCTGATGCCCTGTCATTGCAGTGACACGGTTGTCCACCACGATTATAGTGGCGGCTCCCTTATTGTACACAATGTCAAGCAGGCCCGTCATACCGGAATGGAAGAATGTCGAATCGCCAACAATTCCAACGACTTTACGGTTATTTTTCGCCTTGTCCATGCCGTGTGCAAGCGAAATTCCCCCCCCCATGCAAAGAATGGTGTCCATTCTGGAAAGAGGTGGGAAAACACCGAGACTATAACATCCGATATCACCGGTTACGACAACGTCAAATTTACCGAGTGCGTAAAATATTCCACGGTGTGGACAACCCGGACATAACACTGGCGGACGCGGCGGAAGTGCAATATCAACCTGCTTCGATTCATCAGCCGGCTGCGGCGACTTTACAACTGCAACGGGGAACGGAAACTCAGCAGCTTTTTTGATTAATACGTCGGGATTCAGTTCGCCGATATTGGGAATCTGCTCTTTGCCGACACACGGAATGCCGAGAACTTTAACATGTTCTTCGATGAAATCTTCGAGTTCTTCAATTACGAGAACTTTTTCGACACCAGCAGCAAACTCCTTTATCAAGTCGTCAGGAAACGGAAACGACCAACCGAGCTTGAGAACTGAAGCTTCCGGGAAAACCTCTCGAACGTATTGATACGCAATACCGGAAGTAATGATACCAAGCGATTTATTCCGCCATTCGATACGGTTGAGCGGCGATTTCGAAGCGGCGATTTGCATTTCTTTAAGCTTCTCTTCGAGTTTCACTCGCATCTGCCTTGCCCAAGCCGGAATAGTCACGAACCGCTGCGGATTCTTCTCGAAGCCAATCGGGTGTGGAGCAGTTGCCCGGTCTTCCAGCTTCACGAGGCTGCGTGAATGGCTTATTCTTGTCGTGCTCCGCAAAATGAGCGGAACCTGAAATTTTTCTGAAATTTCAAAGCCTGCCTTCACGAAATCTTTCGCTTCCTGCGAATCGGACGGCTCGAGAATCGGAATCTTCGCGAACTGTGCAAAACGACGTGTGTCCTGTTCGTTTTGCGAAGAGTGCATACCCGGATCATCAGCGACCACTGCGATGAAACCGCCGGCGGTACCGATGTAAGCAAGTGTCATCAGCGGGTCGGCGGCGACATTTAAACCGACATGCTTCATTGTCGTAATCGCTCTTGCACCGGCAAACGCAGCACCAACCGCGACTTCGAAAGCGACCTTTTCATTCGGTGCCCATTCGCTGTAAACCTCGTTTTTATAATGCGAGGCAATGTTTTCGAGTATTTCAGTTGACGGCGTACCAGGATAACCGGCTGCAACAGTTGCGCCAGCTTCCCAAGTTCCGCGTGCAATGGCTTCGTTTCCAGAAAGTAATGATTGAGGCATATTTTTAGACGTTAGATTTTGACGTTAGACATCAGATTAATACGGGTGAATGGCAAGCGGACAATATTATACAACGGGCCGCCAATGTTGTACAGCGAGCCACTAACATTGCGCGGCGAGTAACCAATATTACACAGCAAACCGCCAACGTAAGTTGGCGGGTACTAATTTTGGCGTGATTTAACACGGTCTGCAAAATCACGAACACCCCAAGCTTTTACCGCAATTGTGACACAAGTAGCAGTTTCCTGCCCGGACGCAAATGGCACCGCAGGAATCGCAAGCCGGTGCGTCGGATTGGAATGTTGCGAATAAATCATTGGCACCACTTGCTTCACCGTGTGCGTTTATACAAACGGGATCGCTGGATTCAGCCGTTGCCACCACGCTGTCAATAATAGAAACAGCGACGTTAACCGCATGCGATTTTTCAACATGTGCCGTTGAAGAAACATGATTTTCAACTTCTCTTACCGGTTCGGCAACATTTACCGTACTGTGATTCTGCACCGGGTGAGATTCGGTGACACCGGTTTTTGTTTCAACTGGCTTCGCATTTTGAACGGTGCCACTTTCTGGAGATTTTTCTTTTCCTTTTACGCCCGCATCTGACGATTTCTCTGATTTAGGCAATTTCGTGACTGCTTTACCGGCGGTGTCAGAACCTGTACTCGAAGCACTCGAAGTGGGTTGATTGCTGGATAAAAACGTGGCGTCAAGCCAACGGAAAATATAATCTACTATACTTTTCGCAATTGGAATGTCCGGGTTCTTTGTGTACCCTTGCGGTTCAAAACGCGTATGTGAAAACTTTTCGGCGTATACTTTTAGTGGAACTCCGTACTGCAAACTCATTGAAATCGCGGTACCAAAACAATCCATAAGTCCGCCAATTGTCGAACCTTCCTTTGCCATTGTGATGAAGAGTTCGCCCGGCCTGTAATCCGGGTAAAGCCCAACCGTAATGTAACCCTCATGTCCGGCAATGTTGAATTTGTGCGTAATCGACTGTCTGGTGTCAGGTAACCGTTCACGTCTCGGACCACTTGCCAGCCGGGCTTCTTTCGCTTCTCTTCGTAAGCGTTTTCGCTCAGCTGCAGAATCCGACGTGGAATCAACGGTATTTTCCAGGTTGTCAGAAGCATTGTTTTCTGACGACGAACTCGAAGCGGTTTTACCAGTAGAGTCGGTTTTGCTCTTTTTCGTCGAAAGCGGTTGAGCCGATTTCGAACCGTCACGGTACACAGCCAAGGCTTTCAAACCGAGTTCCCAACCTAACATGTACGCATTAGCAACGTCTTCAACGGTTGCGTTGTTCGGCATGTTAACCGTTTTGGAAATGGCACCGGAAATAAAAGGCTGGGCTGCCGCCATCATCCGAACATGTGCCTCCCACGCTATGCAACGGTTACTGCCCGGCGTCGGAAACGCACAATCAAAAACCGGCAAATGCTCTTCCAAAAGCGTTGGGGCACCAGCAATTGTGCCGTGATCTTCAATCCATTTCGTAATGGAATCAACGTCTCCTTCAGAATAACCAAGCGTGGTAAGAGCAAGCGGAACCGTGTTGTTCACGATTTTCAGCGTGCCACCACCTGCGAGTTGTTTGAATTTAACAAGTGCGATATCCGGCTCAATTCCAGTTGTGTCACAATCCATCATAAAGCTGATTGTTCCGGTCGGAGCAAGCACAGTTGACTGTGCGTTACGGAATCCGTTACGTTTTCCGTATTCCAAAACGTCGTCCCAAAGTTCGCGTGCTGCTGACTTTAAGTATTTCGGGCACATGGAAATTCTGTTTACCGCATCCCAGTGCATGTCCATTACATTAAGCATTGAGTCACGGTTATCCGGATAGGCGGCAAAAGTTCCGACCACGCCCGCGATTTCGGCACTTGTTCGGTACGCTGCTCCGTTCATCAAAGCAGTGAGGACACTGCAAAGTCCGCGTGATTCTTCCGAATCGTATGGGAGGCCCATACTCATTATCAAACTGCCGAGGTTCGTGTAACCGAGACCAAGAGCACGGAAACGGTGTGAATTTTCTGCGATTTTTTTAATCGGATAGCTCGCCCTGTCAACGATTATTTCTTGTGCAATGAAAATAATACGACACGCAGCGGTGAAACGTTTGTGGTCGAATAATCCTTCTGGAGTACGGAATTTCATTAAGTTGATACTCGCCAGATTACATGCGGAGTCGTCAATAAACATGTATTCACTGCATGGATTCGACGCATTGATTCTGCCGGATTGCGGACATGTATGCCATTTGTTAATCGTGGTGTCGTACTGTACACCGGGATCACCGCAAGCCCAAGCGGTTTGGGATATTTTGTCGAACACAACTCGAGCCGGGTATTCCGCACCAACTTTCGTATGATCCGTCACCCAACGCGTCTGCCATGTGGTGTCATCTTTCACCGACTGCATGAAATCGTCGGTCAAGCGAACCGAAAGGTTGGCGTTTTGATAAAGAATTGACGAATACGCGTCGTCGTAAGACAAACCGTGCTGCATAAGCAAGCGGCCTTTTTCTTCTTCACGTAATTTACAGTCTACGAACTCCATGATGTCAGGGTGCGTAACTTTCAGCGACTGCATTTTCGCAGCACGACGGGTTTTTCCACCACT
>JBOFQC010000778.1:0-3517 GCA_051660725.1 Thermoguttaceae bacterium | reverse complement strand
TGCTACGTTTCTGATTTTTGGGCTCGGCTTATGCACTCTTCCGTTTGCGAGACGGATTCGCAAAAAGTAAATTTTTCATGCAGGCCAATAATTGTTTTTCTGTAAAAAAATGAACAGCGGAGTTGACTACTTCGCTGTTTTTTTGCGCTAACCCATTTTTTACTTACCGACTTACAATATTTGTGTGAATTGGTAAAATTTATTGAATCAAATGTAGTTTTTCTATGCAAAATCAATTTTTCAACACTAAAGGAATGCCATGCTGAAAAAAGTCTCCGCCAAATCGTCCGAAAAAGCCGAAAAGCCTGCTGCTAAAGGGAGTAAAGACAAGACTTCAAATAAAACTTCCGATAAAGCGGCAAAAATAGAAGCGCTTTACAACAAAAATCCTGAGCTAAAGAACACTATTTCGCAAATCGAAAAGCAGTTTGGCGAAGGGGCGATTATGTCACTCGGCATGGATCGTACGCCGAGTTTGAGTGGCATCTCGACAGGAAGTCTTTCTTTGGACATCGCTCTCGGCGGTTTTGGCATTCCAAAAGGTAGAATAATCGAAATCTTCGGACCGGAATCAAGCGGTAAAACCACACTAACTTTGCACTTGGTCGCAAACTCACAGAAAACGGGCGGAATCGCGGCGTTCATTGATGCCGAACACGCACTTGATCCGAGCTGGGCAAAAAAAATCGGCGTCGACCTTGAAAGTCTGCTCGTTTCCCAGCCGAGTAGCGGTGAGGAAGGAATGCAAATCGTCGAAATGCTCGTAAAATCAAATGCCGTTGATCTCATCGTCGTCGACTCCGTGGCCGCTTTGGTGCCAGAAAAAGAGTTACAAGGTGAAATCGGTGATTCCCACGTCGGCTTGCAAGCGAGGCTTATGAGCCAATCGCTTCGTAAACTTACCGGCATTGTGGCAAAGAGCAAAACGTCGATTATTTTTATCAACCAGATACGTGAAAAAATTGGTGTCATGTTCGGTTCACCGGAAACAACGCCAGGCGGACGGGCACTGAAATTCTACTGCTCATGCCGAATTGATGTCAGACGTGTCGGACAACTTAAAGACGGTGAAGAAGTGGTCGGCCAACGGGTCAAAGCGAAAGTTGTGAAAAACAAAGTTGCTCCGCCATTTCGTGCAGCAGAGTTCGACATGATGCACACAAACGGAATAAGTTACGAAGGGGATATTTTGGACCTTGCGATACTAAAGAAGTTCGTAATCAAGTCCGGCGCATGGTTCCGATACGGTGATATGCCGCTCGGTCAAGGACGCGAAAAAGCTCGGCAATATTTGAAAGATAACCCTGATTTTCTTGCTCAACTTAAAAACGAAATTATGCAGTCTCTGCAAGAAGAAGGTGACGGCGGTATCTTCGCAACAGCCGGGGACGATTTTTAGTGCGAGCGGATTCGTTTTTTTGTTGCGGTAGTGAATGTCTGCCAGATTTTCGTAAAAATTTTTTCAGTTAGCTCCGTTCGCCGCCGAGCCCTGCTCGGCGTTGCACCCCGGCTATCATGCAATATAATCCTGACTCGCTGCAAGCTGGTGAAAAGCAAATGTACGATGTGACAATAATAGGAGCAGGTCCGGCGGGAACGACTCTTGCGAGGCTGCTTGCCGGGAAATTCAAAGTCCTCTTGATAGATAAGGTGACACCAAAATGTTGCGGCGGACTGCTTGCTCCAAATGCGCAGAAAATGATAGCAAAGTTTGGACTTGCGGTGCCGGATTCGGTACTTATCGGTCCGCAGCTTTTTTCGGTTTGCGTTGCCGATTTCGATAACAATCTCACTAAGCATTTCTTGCGGCATTACATTAATATTGACCGCGACAAATTCGACAAGTGGCTTCTTTCACTGGTGCCAAATTCGGTTGAAGTACGAACTCCGGCGCGTTATTTATCAGCCGACTTTGACGCCGCTGACAATTCGTTTACTGTGCATTTCACACAAGACGGACAAAAACATTCGGAACAGACCCGGTTACTTGTCGGAGCAGAAGGCGCGTTTTCACTTGTACGGCGTCAGTTTTTTCCAGAACATCCGAAACGGAAAATGTACACGGCGATTCAACATTGGTTTGAATCTCCAGAACAAGCACTGAGCTACGGAGCGATTTTTGACAGAAACGTGACCGATTTTTATTCCTGGACAATTCCCAAAAAGGAAACATTAATCGTTGGTACTGCGATTCCATTCGGTAATGACACCAAAAAGCGATTCGCTTTGCTACTCGACAAATTGCGTGGCACCACACTGGTTAAAGGCGTAAAACTTGAAAGCCCGATTTTCCGCGAGTCATGCCAGATTGTACGTCCCCAAAGCGCCGGTGCGATTTGTCCAGTTATAAAATTTTCTGCAGCAAAGTTTTGTGACAAATTACATTCCAGCGTGACTTTCCAAAAACATCTCCCGCTCGCACTGGTTGGAGAAGCGGCCGGCTGCATAAGCTCAAGTTCCGCTGAAGGTATCAGCTACGCTTTGAAAAGTGCTGCAGCACTTGCGGACGCGATTCTTGAAAGTGGTGCCAACTTTAACGGCTTTCAACATCAATACACCAAAAAACTTGCGTCAGTTTTTCGAAGCGTTTTCACGAACAACATGAAATCGTTCGCGATGTTTAATCCATTTGTGCGAAAATTGATTTTCAAAAGCGGCCTTGTTTCTTTTGACGTAAGAGAATAAAAACAAAATTTTTGAAGACACCGGTAACAATGCGTAAAACAATATCCAGTAATCGTTTATCAACAGGAATACCAGAACTTGACGAGAAAATCGGAGGCGGGCTGGTTCCCGGCACCATGACTGTTCTGGTCGGTTCGTCTGGAATTGGCAAAACACAGTTTGGTGTCAAATTCGCAAACGCCGGATTTGCCCAAAACTCCCAGTCATGCTCCGCAGATCAAGAAGTAGCAGCTCAAGAGGTAAAAGCTAAAAAAACATCAAAAAACGAACTGCGACGTGGTGTCATTCTCGACTTGATTGCCCGCGCTGATTCGCAAGGACACAGCGAATATGCAAAGCGGCTCTGCGATTGGACTATTCGAACCGAGGAACCGGGAAAAAAATTTGATCCGGAAACGTTTTTCGAATCGGCAAAATCTGTTGGTGACTACTTTCGTGTTATCGCTTCGCGCGGGTCCCGGATTACCAAACGTGACCTTGAATTCGACGCTTGGCACGACTTTCAGGCGAAGCAAGCCAAGCATTTGTCCGAAACAATTGCGTTTGTGTTTTCGCACTTGGTTAGTGGAGCAGACCGAATCGTAATTGACGGAATCGAACCGGTTGATCATCAATCTGATTCAATGCAGTTTGAAATTCTGGAATACATTTACCACCAAGTTATTCAGAAAGAGCCAGATTGGGTCGCAAGGGATTTGTTTCGTCAGCATTACCGTAATTATTCGGAAAAAATTGCCGAGAACCTATACGACCAGAAAAAAATATGTACTCTCGTGCTTTACACTTCGCCGGAAACCTCACTTGAGAACATGATAGAAAAGCCGCTGCAGTC
>JBOFQC010000777.1:0-2815 GCA_051660725.1 Thermoguttaceae bacterium | reverse complement strand
GGATTTGTCGTCATTTCTCTGTGTTCTCCGTGCCCCTGTGCGAAAAAAATGAAAGCGGCAAAAACATTGCACTGGAAAGTGAACCACGAAACACACGATATTTTTAAAAAGCAGGTATAAAACTTTTGGGCGGGAGCCTAAATAATATCGTTGACGTACAGTCCGATGATTTTCTGAATGTCCAATATGTTGTGGATTATCTGGATACGGGCATTATCGTTCGGAAATTCCTGTCCAAAAAATTCCTTTTCGAGCGTTCCTTTGATTTGCAGATAATCTTCGCCGACGTTTTCCGCTGGATTTTTGACAAGAGATTCTAATTCGCCGCGTTCAAAACCGATTTCGTCGTCGATTCGATTGACGGAAAACCAATCAGTTCGGTGCGGCAGCGGATGAATATCGCTTCCTTTTGCGTCGGTGCTTACCGCGATTTCAGCGTCGTTTCCTTGGCCGAACGCAGTGATTGCGAGCTTATTTTCGCCGTAAGCAAGTACGGATTTCACGCCCATGCGCTTCGCTTTCGTTTTTGTGTTGTTCGTCATTGTGTTTTTGTTGGAAAGAGTACAAAAATAATACAGTGATAAAACGGTAAACGTCTTATGCGTAATTGAACCGAACGGCTTCTGTCAAAATTTTCTCGCCCTACATGGACAACGTTAAAGCGTTTTCTACCATTCTAAAGTTTTTTTGACGTTTTTTGCCCAACAAAACCCGCCAACTTACGTTGGCGGCTCGCCAAGCGGCGTTAGCGGCTCGCCAAACGGCGTTGATGACGGGAATTTTTGTAACCGAAGCGTACATGAATTATTAAAACGCTCTAATCGGTCACTGTACAATAATCGAAATCGACGTGCCCGCCAGGATTTTGCGTCGCATAGTAAAACAGAGCGAATCGGTATCCCATAAAATGCGGGAGCGTGTAAACCATTTTTAGTGGGCGACCAATTTCCTGCCAGTTCTTTCCGTCTTCGCTCCAAAAGAATTTCGCCTCATCTTTTAGGTCTTTGAAATCACATTCGATTCTTAAATGCACCGTGTCTGTTTTGATGTCAACCAATTCTTCTTCGACAACATTATTCTTTTTATCGTTGGCGACCATTACCATTGCTTTTTTTCCGTTTTCCATTTTGACACCAACGAAACCGTACTGCTTCTGTAGTGCGGCCAAACCGGCGTAATCACCGTCTTTCATTGCGCTGGTATCAATTAAGGTTGTCGCTGCACATTTTGGACCAAAAGTCCGCTGCGTCAATGAATTTCTGGCTTCTGGCAGGTTTCCGTCGATTCGTTCTGTACTCAATCTCAGCCACCCGGGACGGTCTGTGAGCGACCAAAAATTATTGTCGGGATTGTGGTTCCACTGCCAAGCTGGCGGAAAAGCGTCCCGGATATATTGGTTGCTTTTTCGGGCATCTTTCAAATTGCGTAACAAATTTTCGCTTCGTTCAAAATTATCGGAAACGACTAAATTTCCGAGTCCTTTTCGCTCATGGTTAATACTGAGCGTCATTGGCACTTTTCCGTCATTTCCGAGAACCGGCCAACCATCTTTCCATGTAAATGGCACAAGAAAAGGAACACGCCCAACCGCACCGCAGTCTTGGAACAGATATGCGTACCAATGTCCGTCCGGCGTATCAATAAGGCCGCCCTGCGCAATACCACGATCATGCAGAATAACCCTGCCTTCATACGGACCTGAGATTTTATCGGCCCGGTGTATCAGTTGCGTTCTCATATCAGGCCAAGTAATGTTACATAAATAGTATTTTCCGTCGATTTTGAACAGTTGCGAACCTTCTCCCCACGCTTTTTCAGGGTGTGATATGCGTCCAACTCCTTTGATAATGATTTCGTTGAAGCCGCCGGGTTTGATTCCCGTGAGGTCGTCTTTCAACTCGGTCAAGCGGAGGTCGGTCGCGCCATAAAGCATGTAAACTTTCCCGTCATCATCGAAAAAGAGCGAGTGATCATGGAGCGCAGGTGAAAACTTAATTTCTTGCCACGGCTTGTTTTCAATGTCACTTGTATAATAAATGTGCGTTTTTCCTGTTGAACCGGCAAAAGTTGATACATAAAACACGCCATTGTTGTAACGCAAACTGCTTGCCCAAGAGCCAGCACCGTATTCGCTTTTGCCGTTTCTGAGCGACAAACCGTCCGTGTTTTCAAGGACATCATAAGCGTAACTTACAATATCCCAATCGACGAGATTTTTTGATTTCATGATCGGCAGCCCGGGCGAAAGGTGCATTGTCGTGCTGCTCATATACCATGTGTCACCGACACGAATGATTGACATATCCGGCACGTCGGCCCAAATCACAGGATTTTCGGCGGCGACTTCCGATGGCGTTTCGGCAAATACGTTGTCGAATGGCATCAACGAAGACACCATCAAAGAAAAAAAAATAACGCGGAAGTTGAATGTTTTCATGGTGAGTACAATTTCAAATTTTTCAAGTGGTGGTGTCCAAAAATCTTCGCAATTCTCTTGGTTTTTAGATGTGCATTACATTTCCAATTTCAGTAATAATAGTTTCGGCAGAATCGGCAAGGATCGCACCTTCTTTCAGCAGCAAGCGGCAACCGCCGAAACTTTCGGTGGTGTCATCGCCTCGCATTGCAAAGACTTTGCGACCAAGCCCTTTCGCTATTGATGCTGTCAACATGGTGCCGAGCGTCATTCCAGCCACAATCAGTCTGCTAACAAGTTTTCACCACAGAGACACAGAGTTCACAGAGTGTCTTGTATTCTCCGTGTTCTCCGTGCCCTCTGTGGTAAAAAATTCCGAAGTTCACAAAACTTGTTAGT
>JBOFQC010000776.1:0-6564 GCA_051660725.1 Thermoguttaceae bacterium | reverse complement strand
GATATCCATTGTGTAGTTCCCGAAAAGCACCACCGGGGCACTGCCGTCCGGATTACTAGCCCAGAGTCCGTGAAAATGAGCGGCACTTCTGTCAACGTAATCCCAACGGGTGTAAACGATTCTTCCGTCATTTAAAACGGCGGGATTCCACTCATTTGTTTCGTGTAAGGAAAGGGTTTGAATATCTGAACCGTCAGGATTCATTGAGTGAAGCGTACAAGTCGGAAGCGGCTCGAAAGCGTTGTTGCAACGGCAGTACCCACCTCGTCTTGACGACATGAAAGCGATTCGCCCGTCTGGTAGTGGAATTGGATCAAAATCGTCGAACAAGCCGTCTGTGAGTTTACGTAAATCCGAACCGTCTGCTTTCATTGAGTAGATGTGAAATCCGTTTCTGGTTGGTGATTCCCAATTAAACTCTGCCGGCACGTCTTTGGCATTTGGAAGAACCCGCCAGTGATTGAAAGTGCCAAGTGGTCGTGGACGTTCCTGAACCTCACAAAAAGCGAAATAAATGGTTTTCCCGTCATAAGAAAGAGACGGCGTGGCATAAGCACCTTGCGGAAGTTGGTTTTCAGACAAACAACGTGTTTTTAGCGATTTCCCCGGTTCTTCAAGGACGTAAACTCCGCCGCCGCTTACCCCGCCGAAATCGTAAAAATAACCAATGAATTCGTGAAGCATCTGGCAGACGAAACGGCGCTGTTTCATAAACAGAATCTGTTTTTCCTGCAAATCCGGATGTTTCAACGCAATTTCCCGGCCCAGCGTTCTCACCGCCAGAAAAAGTTCAATATCTTCGTTGAAATTATCCTTCTGCTGATTTTCATAGTCTATTTTTAAGTTGTTTATAAATCGTGTTTTAATCTCTACCAAAGAATAATTTTCCTCAGTAAAATCTGGAGAATTCGGCTTATTCGTCCAGGAACCAAGCAGCTTCTCCACACGAATTATTGCCTCTCGAATTGATTCCGGACTTCCGGGAACCCGATTTGCTCTTTTTTCCTGTGCAAACCAATCTGCATGAACCGCTTTGGATAACTCTGGATTACTTGTCGACTTCGAGTAAGGATTTTCAAGTACTTTTTTAGAACCTTCAATATTTTTTGTGATTTCTGCCGCTTGAGTTAAAACTGCTGCATACAAAGCAGTTGCAGCAATAAAAAACACCACTAAATTAGTTTTCTTCATTGATTTACAGTTGTAAAGAAAAAATTTATGAACCAAGCAACAACAAATCACATAAATTTTACCACGACTGGAAATATAAAACAATCGGCACTTTGTTAATGGCCCCCCCTGTCACTCGCGTGTAAAATCAATATAATGTGCCGGAATAATCCAAGATTGGTGGAACCCTCTCGAAGTAGCAGGAAAATATTTAGATCACAGCTTTTAATTATTGACAGGTTGGAAAATGGACAAAACTTACATGGCCAAGCCGAACGAAGTAGAAACCAATTGGTGGTTGGTTGACGGAACCGACAAAGTAGTCGGACGTTTGGCAAGCGATATTGCAATGATTTTGATGGGTAAGCACCGCCCAACCTATACGCCACATGTTGACACAGGTGATTACGTCATCGTAACCAATGTTGATAAAATCGTTTTTTCCGGCAAAAAGTTGGACCAAAAACGTTATACTTGGTATACTGGTTTTCCAGGACTTCGTTCACAAACAGCTCGTGAACGCATGGAAACTAAGCCGGAACTCGTGTTGAGCGAAGCGGTTCGTCGCATGCTTCCGAAAAACAAGCTCGGACGCAAAATGCTTTCGAAACTTAAAGTATACAAAAGCGAAGAACAACATCCGCACCAAGCACAAAACCCGAAAACACTTGAACTGGCGAAAAAAGGCTAATTGCTTCGTGGTTATGTAACGCAAGTTCGCTTTTTCAAGGTAGATTGATTTAAAAATAATGTGCTTTATTTTTGTTATCGTTTGATAACAGTGGCATATAAAAAATATTGACGAAATAATTTATACGGTTAGATTTAAGAAAGGATAAATTTCAAAATGGTCAAAGTTGGCAGTTTTGTTATTGAAGGTAATGGAAAAAGCGATGCACTCGGAACGGGACGTCGTAAATCCGCTGTTGCTCGTGTTCGTGTTCGCGCTGGTTCTGGAAAAATCAGCATAAATAAACGCGAATTCGAAGAATTTTTCAAAACCGAACAGCAACGCCAAGCGGTTTTGGCTCCTCTCAACGCTACCGGAAAAATGGGCGAAGTTGATGTGCTCATTACAGTTTGCGGCGGCGGAACGACTGGACAAGCTGATGCTTGCAAACTCGGAATTGCTCGCGCCCTTAAAATCTTTGACCCAGAAACCGAAGCCAAACTTCGTGAACTTAGCTTGCTCACTCGTGATGCTCGTGAAGTCGAACGTAAGAAATACGGTCTCCGCGGTGCTCGTCGTGGCACTCAGTTCTCCAAACGTTAATTTTTATCGTTTGTTAAACACACGGCGAATTAATGTGATTTTGTCGTGATAATGAAATACCCTTGCTTTTCAAGTGTGAAAAGCAAGGTTTCTTAATTTTTTCTCGTATTAAAAGGTTTTGTTTGGTTAATAAACATCACTTTTGTTTCATTCTTGCTTGGCAATCTCTGCTGGTCGTACTGAATTTTCTAAAATTACCGATTATTCCAACAGTTTTACGTTGTAGTTTTCCGAATATTGCTGAAGAAGAACTCTGTTGTTCTGATTTTAAGTAAAGATGGGTAAAATATAAGTTTTAGTCAGGCGTTTCACTTTTGAGTGAGATACGTGGCAACTTTTTTATTTTAATATTTGGTTACAGGCGAATTACTCCAAATTCACCTGTAAAAAATGCCAGCGAAAGCAATTATGGAGTATAGCATGTTCTTACGAGCCTGTACGAAGCGACGTGTTCCGGCAAATAATTACCGTCAAACGTCATTAAATAGAAGTATTACTTGTTTAGTTGTTCGTGAAAAACGACAGCATTTCAAGTTTTCAAGCGTCAAATTGTTGACTGCGTACAGTGTTGCAGGGATAGCTCTAGCTATTTTTTTCAGCCTCACATCTTTGAGTCACGCTCAAAGTTGGGCAGACAACATGTTCGAAATCAAAAGTCATAATTTCGGCAGCGTTCCGCTCCTTTCAGATACCCGGTACAGCTTTGTATTTCATAATAAAGAAAAAGAAGATGTGCATATATTATCCGCGACTTCTTCGTGTAGTTGTACTGAACCAATTATCACAAAGCGAACGATTAAAAGTGGCGAAAAAGGCGAAATCATTGCAAAAATCAACACGAGCGGCCAGCATGTGAAGAATAAAGGCGCGACAATTACTGTGAAATTTGACAGGCCACGCGAAGCAATTGTTCAGCTGGAAGTTTCTGTGTATATCAGACCGGACATTGTTTTGAGTTCCGGAGCAGTTGATTTTGGAGCGGTACAAGAAGGAAAAGAGGTTTCTCGTAAACTCACGCTGCAATATGCCGGTGATCCTAAATGGGAACTTGTGAAAATTCAACGTGCTAATGATAACAAATACATCCATGCGCGAGCTGAACGTAAGGAGTTGGCTGAAAATGGACGCGATATAATTTACGAAATTACGGTAACTTTGTCGCCTAAAACGCCGCCAGGTTATGTTCGTGAAATATTGCGTTTTGTAACAAATGAAAAAAGGTCAAACGCAAAAGGACAAGGTGAATTTGCGGCAATTGAGTTGCCGATTACAGGAATCGTAATGGATCCGTTGGTAGCGAAGCCGTCTCCGTTTCAATTCGGTTCGGTTTCACCAGGCGAAACTGTCACGAAATACATGGTATTACGTGCCGCCCAACCGTTTAAGGTAAAAAGCGTAACTTCGGATGATAATCGACTTTATTTTTCACCTTCTGATCAGGTAAGTTCGATTCACATTATTGCCGTCACTATTACTTCCGAGCAAAACTCGGCAGAAAAAGTGTCGAGGCTGATAAAAGTTAATACTGATCTTAACGATCAAGGTACAATTACAGTACCGGTTTATGTTCGTTTTCTTTCAGTAGAAGAAACCGACTCCAAAGAATTTTACGCTGCTGAGTGGAAGTCAAAAATAACCGGCAGTAGCGACCCACTTACTAAAAAAACACAACAGTTTAGAAAATTAAGGTCAGGGGAAACCGCTTCTTCTAAAAGTATCGAATCGGAAAACCAAACTGACGAGATAACGATAAGCGGCAAAGACAAAGATAAAGATAACGACAACCAACTTCCCGCACTTGACCTGAGTGGTATTGAATTGTCCGACGCTAAAAACGTAGAACTGGCAGCTGCAGAAAAAGGAGTCGAGAAGGATAATCGACCAGTTTCAAATGCAACTAGTACCGACACACTGGCTGCTGAGACTGTAGTTGACGCCATAAAATCGAATGACATCAATTCAGATAGTTCGACCCGCGAAGAGTCGGCACAGAAGCAAGAAATAGTTCTACGTGACGATCACTCAGCAGTAATCTCGTCAAATTCAGCAGTTGTTCCAACCGTTGAAACCGAGTTAAATGCTGACAAATTGGTCGAAAGCACACAAAGTAATAGAACCAATAAGAATTCGCATGATATTGAAATCGGTTGGGAAAACGCGAATCCGGAACCAATCGAATCGGTTATTGAAACTCGTGGAATAATTGAGTTGGATTACTTTGAGGACAAGCTACAAGCCGATCCGGCTGAACAAATTGCCGCTGATACACCAAACACCGGTAACACATCAAATGGTGTCAAGTTTGGCAAACCGAAAAATGCTGGAGCTGCAAAAAATGAGCAATTAAAACTTGAACCGGCAATTAACGAAGCGGTCACGATTACACTGGATTCCGAAGAAAATCTGTTAGCAGATGATTCTGACACCAAGAGTAATTCAGAGACAAATAATAATTTGGTATCAAAGAGTAATGACGCTTTAAGTAACACTGTTTCAAAGGAAGATAATACGGATTCAAAAGTGGAAATCGCAGAGTCTGACCTGCCGATTTTGACACCAGGCTTGAGTGAAGAACCAGAAAAAGTCGAAACGAAAAAAGAACCTCTGAAAGCACGTGTTGCTAAACTGGCGTCAAAGTCCGACAATTCGTCAAAAGAGATGCCAAAACCGGAGGCTTTGGTCAAAGATGAGAAGCCGAACACAAACAAGCTGCGAACATTAAAGTCGCAAGGCAAATCGTTGCCAGTTGTTCAATCAGTGACACCAGAGCCAAAGAGGTGAGTTAGACGTTAGATGTTAGATGTTGTCAGGCAGGCGAGGTTTTATTCGAGCTTGCGGTGAAAGGTTGCCATGTTTTTCTTAATTCTAACGTCTAACGTCTGAAATCTAACGTCTAATTTACTACTTAAGCACTTCAGCAAGTTCTTTTATGAACTTGACGAAACGTGGGCCGGGAATCGTGGTGTAATCTTGCGTGAAGACGTAAATTTTGTCATTGCGAACCGCATCAACACCATCACCGAGTGATTTCCAGTCGTCTCGGCCAAGGTCAGCTTTAATTGGTGGTGCGGTGTAAAGGTCGATAATCACCTCTGGATTCCAACGGATAATCTCTTCAGGCGAAACAATTGGAAAGCTTATCAAGCTATTGGCCGCAACATTGATACCACCTGTTATACGGAGAGCTTCTGCGTACATATCATCTTTTCCAGAAGCGTAAACAGATAAGAGTTTGCCGGTGTTGCGTTCCCGATCTACTGAAATCAAAACCCGTTTTGGGTTGCGTTTCTGTGATTCGTTTTCGATTTTCGCCAGGTCGCTGACGAGTTGATCGCGTATTTGCTTACCTTTTTTCTCGTACTCCGGTCCGAAACGGCGTCCTATTATTTCGAACGAATCTATAAGACTGGCTATACTTTTGTGGTCGACGCAAAACACTTCAATTCCAAAACTTGATAGACGCTTAAACGAATCTCGGTTCTCTTCCAACTCGATTACTATGTCCGGGTTAAGTCGAATAATCGCTTCGTCATCTCTGTCCAGCAGGCCGCCGATTTTTGCGATTTTTGCCGTTTCTTTTTCCGGAAATTTGCTGAACTGGCAAATACCAACTATTCGATCACCCAAACCAAGCTGGAACAGAATCTCAGTTGTGCTCGGCGTCGTCGCAATTATCCGCTGCGGGTCAGCAACTGTTCTCACACCGGAATTTCGTGCATGCAAATCGGGATCACCATTTATGGTGTCACAGCCCGAAATACTTACGAGCAAGCAGAAAACCAGAAAAAAAACAGGACGCATGATTTGGGGAGGGGGATGAGCAGGTGAACAGGTGAACAGGTGAACAGGGGACCTGCCGTCCAGGCATTACGCTTCGCGTGAAGTGTTCCGCCTCCCGTTGTTCGGCTGCTATTTCTGTGTGATTAAGGGTGAGCAGGTGATTCGAAATTATCTGAAGTCTATCTCCTATCTCCTATCTCCTGTCTCCTGTCTTCTAACTTCTAACTTCTAACTTCTAACTTCTAACTTCTAACTTCTAACTTCTAACTTCTAACTTCTAACTTCTAACTTCTAACTTCTAACTTCTAACTTCTAACTTCTAACTTCTAACTTCTAACTTC
>JBOFQC010000775.1:0-6273 GCA_051660725.1 Thermoguttaceae bacterium | reverse complement strand
TACGAAGCGAGTAAACAGCAACACATTGAGCACGTGCATTATAACGCAATGAATTGGGCCGCAACATGGTGTGGTTGGACCAGTTTTGCTGTTTTCGCTTTGTTTACATTGAAATCGTACCTCGACCACACCGCAAAGAGCAAAATCGCTCCGATGCAAACGGCAATTAGTGCGGCACCCAAGCTGACCTCGAAGATCGAAACTGTTTTACGAAACTTGAGTACAATCAACGGAACCATAATGGCAATTGCCGCAATGACATCCATACCGATCAGAAAAACCATGCTTCCGCCGGCAAGTCCGCCCATTATTACTAAGACGTTCGCAATACCAAAAATAACAGCGAGAAGAACGCAAGCCGCAATTGCGACCATGTCTTCGAGCTGCATACCGGGTGCGTTCGGGTCACGAGGCGGTTTCGGCGGTTTTTCTTTTTTAACCTTTGGCGGCTTTTCTTTTTTGACTTTTGGTGCTTTTTCCTTTTTAACTTTCGGGGCTTTTTCTTTTTTAGCTTTTTTGCCCTTTTTACCGGTTTCCTCTTCTGCAACAGCTGCTGCCGCGCCTGCGACTGCTCCGAATTCACCTTCAGCGTCGGCAACGTCGCTTATGTCATCTTGTGCCGTAAAAGCTGAGTCGAACGGTGATTCGCTATCTTCAGCCTGATCGGAAAAATCGGAAAAATCTGTACCCGGATCGGAAAAATCGTCACTCCCGAAATCTGAGAAATCTGCTGAAGAGTCCGAATCCGAACTTAAATCAGAAAAGTCGGCGGATAAATCCATGTCATTGAAATCAAAATCTTTTTCTTCTGGTTTGGACACGTGACACCTTCAAATTTTACTATTTTTCTGAAATATACCGGAGCCCGGTATGGGCAGTACGCTTCGCGTGAAGTGTTCCGCCTCCCGCGACCTGCCGTCGAGGCGTAAATAGGTCGGCTCTTTTCCCGAGTTTTTTAATGTTAGGTACTGATTGTTTTCAGCTTACCCTGCATTGGAAAACATGCAGTTTTTGCCGAGCGACAGTATCATTACATAATTGAAACAGGCAAATAAACTTTCGTTATCAATTTCGTCGGCTATTTTCGAAACTCGACGTTATTAAAACCGCAAAAGTTCTGATTGTAATGCCAAACTACGCCGAACAAACTTTAATGCCTGAAGCCTAATAATTCACATGGAATTATAGCCGATTCGGAGTTGTTTGTCACGGTAAAATTTTTCGATTATTAAAATAGAGATGGTTTTGTCGGCAATAATATCCGCCAATACGGATTATTCCGAATTTTTCGGTAAATATATTTCGCCAAAAAGCCGAAATAGTTTAGGTGCAGAATTATCATAAAAAAGTTAAATGAAAAGGAAATCGAACCGATATTTCACTCATTCAGTTGCATTTCATTTTTATACTGAGTATAAGTTTTTTTTATAAATAATCGCTTATTAGAAAGTCTAACTAATGCTGGTCCTCTCAAGAAAAGAAGGAGAACGAGTTTTGATCGGAGACGACATTCGGATCACAGTGGTCCGGATTTCGCCTAAGTCTATCAGGCTCGGAATTGAAGCTCCCAGTGATAAGCAGATTGTTCGAGAGGAAATTATTCTTGCAAATGAAAACAAAGATATAACTGACGAAGAAGTTGTTGTGTTAAAGCAAGGATGAGTTTCTTCTGTTCTGCATAATTTATGCCAGTTTACAGTATGTTCGCAACAATACATTCAATTACTTTGGGGCAATTGCTTGAAACGACAATTTGTTTGTCAATGGCCTTTGTTCTAGGTGCCCTGATTGGTTACGAAAGGCAGTGCCGACAAAGAACTGCCGGTCTTAAGACAAATATTCTCGTCGCTATTGGAGCGTCTCTTTTTGTGATAATGGGCGGGCAAATTTACGGACCGGAAGGTTCCATTCGTGTCGGTGCTTACGTCGTTTCAGGTATAGGTTTTCTCGGTGCCGGTATTATTATGCGTGAAGGCGGCTCCGTTGTCGGACTTAATACAGCCGCCACTTTGTGGTGTTCGGCAGCAATTGGCACCCTGGTCGGCGGCGGACTGTTGGCCGAATCGGTTTTGGGCACACTTTTTATTTTGGCGGCCAATACTTCGTTGCATTCGTTTATTGATCGAATAAATAGACGACCAATCGCCCTTTCGGACTTGGAAGGAGTATGTGCCGTTCACGTTATCGCCAGCCACAATGACGGACGAGAAGCAATGGCCCTGCTTAAAAATGAGCTGTCAAAATACGATTTCAACCTTCGTCGACTTGAAGTACAAAATTTTGGTAATGAAAAGTTGCGTATCGAGGCTATAATTGACACAACTTCCGCAGACATTGCCGGATTGGATATGCTCGTGGAGACAATTTCGCATTCCCCTTCAGTCACACAAGCATTCTGGAGCCGCGGTGCAACCGGGTAACGCTGATTTAAACATCTTTGCAATTGGTGTAATCTAAAAAGAAAGTTTCGTAATTCGCCCTATAAATTGTGGGTAACCGTTTACGGTTTTTTGTGCTTCCTGACCCATCCGGGTCACGATTCCAGAAAAACAATTCCCGCGAACGCCTACAAGTTTGTAAACGCTCTAATTCTGACATTACTGTAACTTTTACTCGGTAAAATATACCGAATCTAACGTTTTTACTGATTATTTTTTGCAGTCTCACCGATAAAATATAATACAGTATGCGCACATACCAAAATATGTCAAAATAAAAAGACTGCGCAAATTAAGCAAATACAAAGTTTGAAATAATATGTTAGGCGGGTACAACAGAACGGTACGACTTCTCGCGAAGTCCAATAATCGGGCGGCGGCCGATCTGCTTAATGCTGCGCTAAAGTCGTCTCATGTCGGAGTGCGCAGAGCCGCATGTATTGAAGTACTCTCTTCACGTAGTTCAAAAGCTCTACTCGATTTTATACGCAAGTTTGATCAACTCGACGACGAAACATTAGCGGTTCTCAAGGAAAACCCTGAAAAACTCACTTCGACACTTCGAGCGGCACTCCTAAGCAAAGACCACGTTTTACAAAAAAACGCACTGCGTGCCACTTTATATTTAAAAGCCTACGAACTTATTCCCGAGCTTTTGGGTATAATTGTTGAACAACGCCAGGAAGGAAACAAAAAAACAGACGTACCACTTGATGAACTTTTACTGCGGCTGACCCGGTTCTTTTTGCAGGAAATAGAGGAAAACGGTTCGATAAGCCAATACCAAAGTTTCATCCTTGACGAAACTGGGAAAATAATCAAAAGAGCAATTATAGCGTTTCGCAGAACTGATAATCCAATTGTTCTCAAAGTGTATTTATACCTGGGCCGTTACATTCGAGACGACGAAAGCAGGATTGTTTCAATTTTTCATGATCCGTTGCATCCAGCCTACGCTGCAATTGCGAATTTACTGCAGAAAGACACCGACCCGATAATATTCAAATTTATTTTTGACAGTTTAGAGGTCGACAACGTACCGGGGTTCATTCTCGCTACTCTTTCGTGCCGTCTTGATGTTGCGTTTTGGGAGAGCATTCTCGAAAAAATGCCCAGCCCTCCGTCTGAGTACGCTAAAGCCAACTTCAAGCGGTTACATCGGTTCGATTGGTCAGGAATGGTACGTCCTTTTATCGCTCAACTTGATGAAAAGTGTCAGGTTAGCCTTGTCGACATTGTGCGTTTTTCAAGTCTTCCGCAGGACGAGCAATTCAGCATATTAAGTCAATTCATCGATTCTGGTAAATCATTGGCCAGAAGTGCGGCAGTTTCTGCACTTTCTGCTTTTTCGAACGTTGAGGCAGATGAAATTATTTGGAACGCAACCGAGGACGCCGACCCGAATGTACAGGCGGCAGCTCTGACTCAGTTGCGGTACAGGAATTTCTCCAACGGAACAGTACAGTTACTCAAATTTGCTGACAGTCCGCACCAAGTGGTAAGAGATGCGGTAAGAAATGTTTTGCCGGAATTCAGAATGTCACGATTTTTGGAAACTTATGCGAAATTAAGCGACGAACAACGGGCCGCTTCTTTGAAAATCATCCGTAAACTTGACGACAAAGCACCTCAAGTTTTGGCAAACGAACTACTTAGCAAAGATACTGCTAAAAGAACAAAAGCACTTGTTTGTATTGAGCTCGGAAAATTTTTACCGCAGCTTGAAGAACAAGTGTGTGCTTTACTTTTACGTGACGAATCACCAGCAATACGGATCAAGGCAGCCCAACTCCTGGCAAACGGTAAACGTGAGATAAGTCGAAATTCGCTTTTGAAAGCGTATCATAATGACACCAGCTTCGAGGTAAGGATTACCGCTAAAACAAGTTTGGAAAACAGGGAGCAGTGAAATGAAAAGAGGCCGCAAACAAACTGTGTTTGATTTTGGGCGTAATACAAATCCAGACGGTTTTACATCGAATAGGGCCTGTTCAAAGGGGACAGGTACCCGTTTCAATGATCACTCATGGTATAATGTTGCGATCAGGTTCCTTTCTGCTATTCTGATTTGCGTTGGTGTTGCGTTACTTTTTTCGGGAAACACAGAATTATTTGCTCAAGATATACCTTCCCAGAAAATGGACATTGAAGATGTTAAGCACGCGCTCAATGACAGATTGGGAAAAGGGATAAATCCGAACGGTTGGCGTAATTTTATTATCATGACCACCGGGTTCGCGATAATAGGTGGTGTCGTTTTGGTTGTGTTTCTGCTCGAAAGACATTATCATTTTTCAGTTCGGAAAGAATCGTACAATAATCCGAGGCACTTATTTCGTGAATTATGTTCCACACATGAGTTCTCACGAAAACAATCTCGTTTGTTATCTAAAGTTGCCAAAGAGCTGCAACTGGAAAATCCGCTGCTGATTTTTGTTGAACCCAAATACTTGAACAACGCAATTGAAGAAAATATTATTCCTGGTTTAACTGAGGACCTTAAAAATATTTACCACGAACTTTATAATGACGAATTGGTTTCGAAAACCGAAATGAATAAGCACGAATCGTCATGGTTTGCGTGGACCGAAGTATCCGACAATCCAAATGCGGCTGAGCTTGTAAGAGAGACGAAACGAACATCCGATACGCAAGGATCGGGCGTTCATAAAGTTCAAGACACTTGGAATCCGTCAATGTTCGACGAAATTAATCGCATTGCTACCGGAAGCAATTTCCATGCGGCGACACCACTTAAAGAACCGCATACTAAGTCGCAGAAAGACAAGGAAGATTACGAAAATGTGTCTGGCATAGCAACTGTCACGTACCACCAAACAGCACCGCCGGATTTACATAAAACGCAGAACGGACAAACCGCAAACATTAACGAAGCGAGAAACAGCACCAGCACGATTAGTGCAAACAATTCGTATAAACCTCAGTATCCCGATGCGGTTGACGCCGTTGGTATGACAGAGTCCAACAATACAAACGCAAACAGTACAAACAACACAAACGATATCAACAATGCTGATATAAGTAATAGCAACAACAACGCTTCCGGCCTCGCCTGTTTAACTCCGACTTCAACTGGTTCGCAGATACTCTCAACGCTGCTGAGTTCTGTTTCAGATGTAAGTAGTGAGCTGGCAGCAAGTTCGATTCGGAACCATTTAACACGGTCATTGTCTTTAACTCCAAGTTCGCTTAGGGAAGTAAAATACAACCCTGACAAAAAAGAGATAGACGCATTTTCAAAAGAACTCGAACAATTTGACAACGCACTTGGTAATATCAACCAAGACGGAAATCAAGAAAGCAATAATTCCGACGAGTCTTCACGCCAGATACTTGAGGAACGTAAACCCGTTCCACGAAAGAAGATTACAGCGAACTTCACACTTGACCAATCGAAGCCGAAACTAATCGTCGAATCAATTGATTTCGACGATTATCTAAATAAGTAAAAATTTTTTCCAGTTAGCCCCGGAGCCCTGCTCCGGGGAGCCACGCCGAGCAATTTATGCCTGAACGGCAGGTTCCTCGGCGGCTAACAGGGGTCTTAAACGATTTTTTTGTATTTGCCACGTCTGTGAGCAAAACGGTCAGGTGCTTCTTTTGCTAAAGCATCTTCGTACGCCGAGAAGTTACCGTCAAACCAACGCACCTTGCCGTCCCCTTCAAAAATCAAAGTGTGCGTACAAATCCGGTCAAGGAAGAATCGGTCGTGTGATATCACAATTGCGCAACCCGGAAATTCAATCAGAGCCTGTTCCAAGACACGCATTGTACCGACATCAAGGTCGTTTGTCGGTTCGTCTAAAAGCAGCAG
>JBOFQC010000774.1:0-6067 GCA_051660725.1 Thermoguttaceae bacterium | reverse complement strand
TACATTCTCGGAGCGGTCAAGCATTTTCTTGCCGACCATTGGAAAAAAGAGAAATCACAGAAACGTGGTGCCAACACCACACAAACGGCTTTACATGACATGTTGCTCGGCAACGATTTTCCGCCTGACGAATTTTTCGACAAGAAATGGGGCCTCGCAATTATTGACGCCGTGATGTACGAACTCGAAAAAGATGCTGAAAAACACGGCCAAATCAAACTTTTCGAGCAGCTTAAACCGTTCTTGACCGCGAACAGTTCGCCGGTTTCTGAATCAAGTAGTAACAACGGAAACGCTCTCGAACCGTCTGTTCGGGTCGCAATTTCAAGACTCAGAAAACGTTTCCGTGCGAAAATTCGTGAACATATTGCTCAAACGGTAAACGATCCGAACGAAATTGACGAAGAGATTACGTATCTTATAAAGACGCTAACCGTTTTTTCTTAATTTTTCAAACGAAAAAATTTTTCTTGAATTTTGTTTTTTAGTGTTGACAAACTTTCGACAATGTGGTAACTTTCTACTACAAGGTAGTAACTGCAACATTTTTGGAGGAAGAAATGAAAAAAAAACAAATTGCGCTTTCGCCTGGTGAAATGGAGATTCTGGAAATCTTGTGGACCAGCGGAGATTTAACCTTGCGTGAAGTACAGGAAGCGTTTGAAGTGCGCGGACGAAAAATCAGTTATTCGACGGTTCAAACTCGGTTGGAACGCATGGTAAACAAAGAACTTCTGGGAAAAACGAAAGATTACGGTGGCAAGTACAAGCCAACGATTCGACGTGAAAATGTTTCTGGAAAAGTTTTCGACATGGTTGAGGAACTCTGCCGTGGTAATATTGCACCGCTAATGGTTCACTTGGCTGGAAAACGTAAGTTGAAACCCGAAGAAGTTGCGACAATGCGGCGGCTTCTCGACGAAATCGATGAATAAAATGAACTCTGTCGGTCTCCAAAAAACGAGCCGCCCGGTGAAGCGTAGCGCAACCCCCGGGTATCACAACCACTGCGTAAAACCTAAAGGATCAACCAATGAGCACAATACTTACGATGCTTGGTGTCAAAACGATTTTACTGACGATTTTCGGGCTTGGTGTCTGGACGATTATGTCTGTGACACGAACCCGTGACGCACGTATCCAGCAAATCTGCTGGGGCTTCGTGCTTGTAGTCGGCCTGTTTGGCGCAGCAATTCCGTTTGGTGTCACGGTTCCAGACTTTCTGGTCAACAATTTTAATACGTCTGACACCGCACCTGAATTCCGGCAAGAAATTTCGTCGGGCATGACACCGCCAAGAACCGCAGTGCGGGCAGTCAAAACTGATATTTTTGAAAAGGCAAGCAATACCGAACCAGTTACACAGCAAGATGTTGCATACCAAAACGTTGAGCAGCCGGCTTTGCTTTCGCATGCCAATTCAAACGAAATAAATTTCAGCACAAACAAGAAAACCGAGCCTGAAACATATATACATGGCATGGTATCAGTTGCGGTGATAAATATTTTGGCAGCCGTTTGGCTCGGCGGAATAACAGTTTTAGTGGTATTGACTTCCGTTTCGTATCTCAGGTTGCGTTTAGAACTAAAATCCAGCGTGTCGCCAGCTGACGAAGATTTAGCCGAGTGGAAACGGATATGTGGTGCCGCGAATGTTTCATCTCGACGAATCGGACTTTTGTTGACGAAACAGACTGGACCAGCCCTTGTGTGGCTTTCACCACTTCGAGCAACAGTTGTGGTGCCAGAAGAATTCTGGTATACCGCTTCTGCGGAAGTTCGTGAAGCGATTCTGAAACACGAACTTGCACACTGGAAAAATGCCGATCTTGTGAAAACGCTTTTCATGCAGTGTGTGCAGTGGATACATTGGTTCAATCCGGTAGCGTATCTTGCCGCTAGACGCGCAACTGAAGCAATGGAAGGAGTTTGTGACGCGGAAGCGTTCGGCACAAATTCCGGCAGTGCCAAGCGTTTTTTAGAATCAATGTTAATGGCTTACGAAACGACACCATGTTTCGTCATGTTACAAAATCCGTTTTGTCGCAGCGACATGATGCGAAGACTGACACGATTACGACATTCACAACTTAAACCAAAAGAGACTGCTATGAAAAAGATCATTATTATGACGCTTGCGATTTTCGCTCTTGGCGTCGCTTTGACAATTAATGCACAGGAAAAACCAAAAACTGATTCCGATACCACTCAACCGTCAACCAATACCCCGGTACAAGTGGCGGTTAAATCGGAGTCGAAACCAGAAACTAATAACGGTGTCACTGAACAAAAAAACTCTTTTACTGCAAAAGTCGTGGATATATACGACAAACCCGTCGCAAATGCTAAGGTATGGGTGTTGACGTCAAAAGGCAACACAGGGTTGTTGATGCCGAAATCGCCTTGTATTACTGATTCGAATGGAAAATTTACAGTTCCGGTTGATAACACGGATTCTGAATACAACGATTCCACAAAACAATATATAGCAGTCAGTTCTGACGGAAAAGAGATGAGATTTGGAGATTTTAACATAACCGAACAAAACGGAGATAACGAGGAGCAAAAATTGTTGTTAAACAATCCAGCAGTGCGAATAATTACCGGAACGGTTGTGGACTCGAGTGGCAAACCGGTCGCGGGTGCTTTTGTCGGCGGTGCGGATGAATTCTTTCCAACCCCGATGTTTACGACAAGTGACGAGAATGGAAATTTTCAGTTTCCGTATTTCATGCCAGAAGTGGTCTCTTTATTACAGGTATACGCTGTAAAGCCGGGTGTTGGGATTGCGTTCATACGAACTGAAGAAGAAGCAAAAATATACGAGTATCAAAGAAAAGTCGAAAACAACTCCGACACTTTATTTAACGGACCGTTCAAACTTACGCTCGACGAAACTCAAACGGTAAAAGTACGTGTGGTTGATGATGCGGGAAATCCGATTCCCGGATGCCGTATCACTTCGGGTATTCAAACAGGTCCCGACGTTATGAAACAATTCGGCGAGTCTTTTAACACCGGACAGTTCAGCCCGGCAGAATTGGTGCCGACCACTGATGCGGATGGAATGGCGTCATTCAACTGGGTTCCCAAAAACGACCTGTTACGATTCAGTCTCGAAGTACGTGGCCCTGCGTATCCGGTTACTCTTCCAGATGGCACCAAGCGTTATTTTGGCGACTCAAATTACGTTTACTGGAATAAGACCGATGAAGTCATAAACGTGACGCTTCCCCGACGTGCAGCTGCAAGAATTAAAGTCGTAAATGAAGATGGCACCCCAGCTCCAATTAGTTTCTTCGTTGATTGGCAAACCGATACACGTCCAATGAGCGGTGAATGTTTCAATCCCAACAGGAAATGTGAATACATGTTGATTGGAAATGCGAATGACAGATGTAATATTGGCACCGTTGGGCGGGAAGAAGAAAAGAAAGTTTTTCCTGCTGTTGCCAATTTTGATATCGGGGACGGTTCCGAAATAAAGGAATTGACACTTATCGCGAAAAAAGGGACACGAGTTTTCGGTAACATTTTAGGTCAAGACGGTAAACCGTTGTCTTCATTACATTATTCTATATCCGGTAAAAACATAACAGAAGGTTTACTTCCAAATGTAACCCAATTTGGTATAAGCTACCCTAAGGAAGAAACTGACACCAACCCGACGCAGTATGAAATATGGTTGGCTCCGGGAACTTATGAATTTGAAGCTTCTGACAGGCCTCGCAAAGCAGTGCAGGGTGAATTATTCACCGCTAAAGGAACTGTCGTTGTAAAAGGTGACGAGGACGAAATGCAACTCGACCTGCAACTTGTTCCGAAAGAATAAGATAAGTAATTTTCCTTGTCTCCTGCTGGAATTTTTTAGGCCTGTTTTATATTTGGTTACGTACAGATATAATACTGTTTATCCCATCTGGAGCAGGGGCTAACTTAGCATAATTTTCAAATTTTAAAAAATTTTCGGTAGGAGAACATCTTCGATGAAAAAAACTGTATTGTTATTTTTTGTGGTGTTATTGTTGTGCAATTTAATCGGCTCAACGAGTACCTGTTTTGCGCAAAATCAGGAGATTGATTGGATAGAACTTTACGAATCTCCGACTTGGCGGCTTAAGGAGCAAGGTGAAAACCGTGCTGTGTACCGTTCCAACTGGGAGGGACGCGGTTCCTGGTTGCCGCTCAGGATGGCTTTTAGGATGAATCAGGAGTCGTATCTGAATTTAACGCCGGAACAAGACGTCGCTTTTGCATTTTTACGCAAGGATAATGAACTGGCGGTAGAGTGGTTCCAAAAGAAAATTGCCGAACAGGACCCGCAACTAATGGCGGCAATGCAAGCTCAGCAAGAATCCATCCCTTCTGACCCGAATAACATCACGGAAGAAGAACGCGAAAAATTTCTTGTGGCCCAGCAGGCAGTATTGCAACTCTGGTTTGACGACATGCAAAATCAGGTCGAAACAACTTTGACGCCTGAACAGATGGAAAAGGTTAGAACACTGGAACTTACGCTTCTGCCCGAAATGGGATTTCCGAACCCGGCAATGTTCGAGTCGCTCGGACTTACCGACCTGCAGAAAGAAGAAATGGAAAAAATCAAAGCCGATTTTGAAGCCGAATATGACGCCTTAATCGACGAACATGGAAAATTAAAAGATGAAGTATTCATTGAAACTGCAGCCGAACTTCGAAAGTTGAACATGGACGGTGCTGACGCCAAAAAGTGGCAAGAAGCAATGAGAGAAACCCAAAGCAAAGTTTTTAGAAGCGATAAAATCCAAAGAAAGAGCAAAGAAATAAACGCGAGAGGAAGCAAATTTGCCACTCAGCTTAAAAACGAGTTGATGAATGTACTCACCGACGAACAGCTCGACAAAATGCAGAAAATGCAGGACAACGCCCCGGATTTCGTGAAAGAAATACTATCTGGTATGCGAGAAAGCAGAGAACAGAGAGAAAAAAGTAACACCTACGTTCCCGGCCCGGATTCTTGGCGTCCCGGTGACGGCACCCCGGAAGATTTCAAAAACGAAAGAAAAGGTGGACGGTTTCCAAAGAAAAACTAACCGCTGTTTGATTATTAGCGTAGTCAAGTTTCTCCGAAACTGGAGCGACTTTCGGAGAAAGTCGCTTTCTTTTTTTAACTCTTATTTTTTTCCGTAGCAATGGCAAAAGCAAGGAAAACTTCATTAACCATGCATGGTATAAATTGTGGGAACTTCGGATCGCTGTTATTAGTTTTCGCTTGTGAGTACTTATGTTATGGCTATAATTCTTGTGATTTTTATTGAATGTATTATTGTCTGTTGCATTTTTTCGTGATATAATGAAATCTGTACTTTTCTCCAAATGGCATCCCGTAAAACAGGAAGTTTACGTAAATTGCGGGCCAAATTTATCCTGCGGAATAATATGCGCCTCTGCTTTTGAGGCTGAATATGCAAAAAACAATCTGTAATATTGCCAAACTAGGCGATTTGCAGTGTTTCACGGTTGACGCGAGGAGTCATTTTTTTGAAAGTACAGTGAAATAGTGGTGTAAGAATTTTTTTACATGCTTATTGTTTTTTACCAATATTATTATCTTTCCTGAAAATTTCTGGAGGCAAAATGAAAAAAGAAAACGACAACATAAAAATTGGCAGTATGGGTAAACAGAAAGGGTTCACGTTAGTTGAACTTCTTGTCGTAATAGCCATTATTGGAATTTTGATAGCACTTCTCCTACCTGCAGTGCAAGCGGCTAGGGAAGCAGCACGAAGAATGCAGTGTTCAAACAACTTAAAACAGATTCTTCTTGGTCTGCACAATTACCACGATACGCAAAATTCGTTTCCCGCCATGGCAGCTAGATGTAACGGCGTTGGTACAGAGAGCTGGAGTGGACTACTGCACCTTCTCACTTACATGGAACAGGGTGCTCGCTTCGAGGCAATTGCGAACAGTGGTTTGGGTAATATCTGGACCGCGCACGCTTCTCTTGAGGGTGCTATCCCCGGATATCTCTGTCCTTCCGACGGAAACAGCAAATCGCTTCGTTGGACACCAACTAACTATATGA
>JBOFQC010000773.1:0-19238 GCA_051660725.1 Thermoguttaceae bacterium | reverse complement strand
TTACCATGTTTTTCATTCCGTTATTGACGGTTGAACCATTTTTCGAAAGTTTTAATTAAATAACGAAAATAATGACGTAAATACAACAAGCCTTAAAAATTAAACCAATAATTATCTACTCATATACCAAAATAATTGTTTAATAAAATAATGAGGATTAGATTTCAATTTTGGGGGCTCATTTCCGTTGCTGTTTTACTCTTCATATTGCAGATTACTTTTGCGTGGCTCCAACAGAATTCAGCAAATAAGCTTGTTCTACTGGAAGAGCAAAATAATTTTGTAAATCTTATTGTGGAGGAATTCAGGCTGTCTTCACGTGATTTAACCAGGTTTGCCCGCGCTTATTGCGAAACTCAGAAGGAAGAATTCGCTTCGTTGTATGATGAAATACTCGCTTGGCGAAACGGCGTCATTCCTAGACCTACAGAACTGAATCCGCGTCTTACTCGTTTGGCTGACAACAAGTCAGTGTCATTGCTGGAACTGTTGAAAAAATTGAATGTTCCCGAATCGGATGTGCAACAGTTTCAACACGCGATTGCATCCAGTGATAAATTATCGTTGGTCGAAAAACAGGCAATCGATTCTGTAAGGCAAGGAAGAATGGTTGACGGACCAGTTGGCACCAATTCAACAGAATCTCCATCACGTCAAGCGATTCGTATTCTTTACGGTTCCGAGTACCAAAATGAATTGGATACGATCAGAGATTCGTTGATTAAGTTTTCTATTCAGTACGACCAGAAAGTTGAAAACTCAATAACTTCTCAGAAAAACAGATTCTCATTTATTGGATTTGCCAGTTTGGTTCTTCAGATTTCGACTATTTTTGTTCTAACCACAGCGATTACTCTTTTTACGATCTCGTTACAGCGTCAAACCAATGAACGTATAAGTTTCATGTTTCACGCAAACCCAATCGCCAGTATGTTATGGGATTCGGACAATTTGAAATTGCTTACCTGTAATGATGGTATCGTAAAGTTATTCGGATTAGACAATGAAAAAGACTTTCTAGAAAATTTCAGTTATTATTCGCCGTTTTTGCAACCAAACGGCAGGAAATCATCGGAACTTGCCGAGGAAAAAATTCTCCAAGCAAAAGAAAAAGGGAGTGTTCGTTTCGAGTGGATACATCAGAAACATGATGGAACGCCGATTCCATGCGAAATCACGTTAGTTCGATCTGAGGAAAGCAGTAAACCGATCATTGCCTGTTTTTTACGTGATTTGCGTGAAGAAAAGGCGATGCAAGCAGTTCAAGCGGAACTGACAGCGCGCATAATGACTTTATTCGATCTGACACCGCTTTCTGTACTTCTATTCAACAGTGACCGGAAACCGATTTTCTGTAATGAAGAAACAGTAAGAGAATATGGCGTCTCCAAGCGACAGGAAATATTTGAGCAATTTTTTGATCGATTCTCACCGGAATATCAACCGTGCGGGCGACGATCTGATGAGTTGGCAACAGAAAAATTTGAATTGGCAGAGAAAAACGGACGTATACGATTCGAATGGACACGGCTGCATCCAAGTGGAGAATTGATACCAATGGAGGTAACATTGGTTAAAACCGAGTTAAACGGTACACCAGTTGTCGCAAGCTATGCGCAGGATTTACGTGAAATAAAACAGGTACAGGCACAGCTCGCAGCCGATCAGGAAGAACTACGCCGAGCCAAAGAATCTGCAGAAAGATCGGCACAGGCAAAAAGTGAATTTTTAGCGAATATGTCACACGAAATTCGTACGCCAATGAATGCTATTCTTGGGCTTACGTATCTTTGCATGCAAACCGAGCTTGATAAAAAACAACGTGATTATCTCGAAAAATCTCAGGATTCAACAACAAAACTTCTAAGAATCATTGACGATATTCTCGACTTTTCCAAAATAGAGGCAGGTAAACTGGGTATCGAGGAAGTACCGTTTCGACTGAGTGAAACCATCAATGACGTTGTTGACATACTTAATTTAAAGGCATCACAGAAAGATGTGTTGTTGCAAACAAAAATCGACGAATCTGTGCCAAATGAACTGGTCGGTGATCCACTGCGTTTGCGGCAAATTTTGATGAATCTCACCGGAAATGCAATAAAATTCACAGAGATCGGAAAAGTTGAGATTACTGTTACACAAGTGACTGATCAGCAGATTCAACAAAACAAGAATTATGATAAAGTATTGCTCTCGTTCAAAGTGAGTGACACCGGAATCGGAATGACTCCCGATCAGGTTGGCCGGTTGTTTTCGTCGTTTGCGCAAGCGGACTCTTCGACGACAAGAAAATATGGAGGAACTGGTCTTGGACTTGTGATATCAAAAAATCTTGTTACGTTAATTGGCGGCAAAATCAATGTTACGAGTGACATTGGTGTTGGAACTTGTTTTGAATTCACGGGTTGCTTCACGCAAGCTGTTCCTGAGGCATTTATTCAAAACACGGACAGCGATCTTTCGCAGCGCCGTATTCTTATTGTAGATGACAGTGAGACAGACCGGAAAGTCATAAACAAAATAGCGCATTCGGTGACGCCTTATGTTGACACCGTTGATGGTGGAGAACAGGCGATTTCAGCAATACTTCACGCAATTGCCGAGGGCAAGGAGTACGACATTGTACTGATTGACTGGAAAATGCCGCGTATGGATGGAATTGACACCATTCGTAAAATTCGTGAAAATACCGAGATTACGAATCCGCCAGAAATATTAATGGTGTCGGCTTATGATAAAACCGAGTGTATGCGACAAACGCAAGGATTAGGACCTGCCGGATTCTTGCTTAAACCTGTTACGCACCAATCTTTTCGTGATGCTATACAACTTGCCGAATCTAATGTACGCATGGACTCCGCCGCCGTTCAAATTGAACAGACAAACAAATTGTCAGGCAAAAAAATTCTGCTTGCCGAGGATAACAAAATCAACCAAATGGTAGCTGAAGGGATGTTGAAAATGCACGGTATCGAATTGACTATTGCGCAGGATGGCGCTGAAGCGGTTGAAATAGTAAAAAATAATGATTACGACTTGGTTTTAATGGACATACAGATGCCGAACATGGACGGACTGGAAGCGGCAAAAGCTATAAGAGTACTTGATAAACCTGGAATTGAAAAATTACCAATTATCGCAATGACTGCTCACGCAATGGACAGTCATTACCGAAAAAGTCTTGATGCGGGAATGAACGATCACATAACAAAACCAATCGATCCAGAAAAATTGCGAAAAACATTGGAAACGTGGCTTGGATAAGGAATTGTTTACATTCGCGAAAAATTTGAGCTGGTTTGTTAAGGTGAAAAACATACGCTCCTCTACTTTTGCGACTTCGTTTAACTTCGTCTTGAAAAGTCGAGTGGCAAATTTTGAAATCATCAGTAACTGCAAACGAAAAATGCAATATTTCAAGAACAACAAAATTCTCACTCTGGTTACATTACTTGGGGTGATTGCGTGTATTGGTTACGCTTTGTTTCGATACCACACCTACATTGTTGACACCGATGTTGATGAACGAATTGTAAAAGGTATTGATGATCTCAAAAACAATATTACGAACGAGTATATTAACAGGGCTATTTCCGAAAACGCGATTACTCCGCAGGAATATCATAAATATAAAAACATTGCTCGTGATATTTCCGAAAAATATAATATTGCGAACCTTTATGCTATTATAGAAGTAGACGGGCATTTCTATATTATAGTCTCCAATCTCGTCGAACCATTTTTCAAAGAATATGATCCGTATGCGGAAGACTGGCTTGAGCTTGTTGAAACATCAAAAGACGGCATATCACGCTGGAATGTAAGTGAAGATTCTTACGGATTCACAAGAACATGTATTAGTCGCTTCACAACTACTGAAGGCCAGCAGTATTTAGTTGGAGGAGATATTCTTGTTTCTGAAATTGCGAAGGAACACTGGTACTTTTGGACAAAATTTATACCAGCGACAAAAGATTTCATTATTCTTACAGCGGTGTTTTGCACCATACTTGGTATCGTCTCTGTTTGGATGCTATTCAAAAAACAGTGGGTATTATTAATGCTCTCATGGGTGTCACTTTTGTTGGCAATCAGCGTCAGTTACCGCCTGATAAAGGAATGGGATGCAACACAGATAAATACGTGGCAAAATTCACTTCGCGAGATTAAACGCATTTTTGCCGAGCAAACGCAAAGGGTGGGACATGAGAAAATACGGTATCCATTACAGGATAATCCTGAAGCAGAAAAAAACTATCAGGATATTCTTGCCGCTCATACTTCTTGGTGTCAACATGTTGATCTGTTGCTTTACGTTTATACCTGCCGCTTGATCGGAGACATAAGCGAGAAAAAATTAGAATTTATTATGTCTTGCCCTTCTGATGTGGATGCAGATGGCAAAATTGAAACTAAAGTGGAAATCGGTGACCCGCCATTTGTCCCATACTTCGATGATGAAGACGGAACAGTGTACGCTTGGTATGACGCGTTTGAACAGGCTTTTTATGGAATTGAGTCAATGGACACGGAACTTATCTCACCTCTTTATGGAACTTCCTAACCGGTGTGGCTCCGCTGTACGATTCAGAAGGTAACGTGGAAGCAATACTTGCCGTTGATTTCAATATAGAAAAATGGCGGAAACTGACCAGTGACATTCATAGAAAATCGGTGCTCCTTGTCATTATTGTATGTACCTCAATTATTATCATTTTTATTTGTTTATCAAAACTGCTTGACTATTTGAAAAGAACCAAACGGGTAAATAAGCAACTTCGAGACCAATCGCAATTACTTGAAACTGTCAGTAAAACGAAAAGCGATTTTTTAGCGACAATGTATCATGAGATTCGAACACCGCTTAACCGTATTAACCAGCTTGTGGTTAAGAATTTGTTACACGAAGCAGGTTTTAACTGCGACGTGATAATTAACGGACGTGAAGCATGTGACTGAGCGATGACAGATAAGTACGACCTGATACTAATGGGTTGTCAAATGCCGGAAAACAGACGGTTACGAAGCAACATTACTGATACGCAATTGGGAACGTGAAAATGGTAAAAAGCATATTCCAATAATAGCACTTACAGCAAATGCGACGAAAGAGGATGTCGAAAAGTGTTACAACGTAGGTATGGATGGGTACTGCAGCAAGCCGATTGATTCAAAAAAACTGTTTGACGAAATCTTCAAGTGGCTTGAAAAATAAGTTTTTTATAGGTAAAAAATTGGTGTATTATATTCAAAGCATGTTTATTGGCATTTTCGCGTTGGTTAAGGTACAATGCGTGCATCCTCAACTTTTACGGCTCTTTTTCGCATTGCCTGAAAAAGTCGAGCGTCAAATTTTTTGAAAACGTCAACTAGTTACACAATTCAACACATATAATAATGCAACATTTAAAAAATATCCTACTAAATTTAGCTGCTGCTGGCTATATTACTCTTCCGGGTGATTTGTCAAATGAAGATGTTTCCAAGCAAATTGCCATTCTGTCACGTTTCGCAGAATATGCGAGAACAAATTCAGAAATGCTGCGGGTTGAACTTTTTACAGCTGACCCAAAACGTGTTGAACGTCAACTTCTTGTGATAAAAAATGAGTTGCATATCTGTAACGCTTCCAAATTGGAAAATGATTGTGACTATATTCTCAAGCATCTCCTAGTACGTGGGCCGGAATATTGTGCCATGCTCGCAGAAAAGCTGATATCTGATATTATAGCTTTTTCCATTGCTATTCAGATGGCTCAACATCAGGTCAAAAAAAATATAGCATTAAAAAAATATGTCGAACCTGAAGAGCAAATGCGAAGGAATCTTTTAGCGCAATTACAACAATCTCTTGAAAAATTTGACGATGAAAAAAGTTTTGATATCATCACCAAACTGGAACACTTGGGATTAGCGAAAAAGCTGGAACAGATAAAATCGTGCATTTCGTCTTTTGAATTTGACAAAGCGCTAAGAGCTCTTAATGATTTTAAATCCGGCACGCTTTCTGACACATCGGTTAAAAAACGAATTGTGCTCGCTGTAGACGATATGCCGCAAAATCTCTCGATGTTGAAAGCTATTATTGGTGATAAATGCAAATTTGTTGGTGTAACGTCCGGTGATGCTGCCTTAAAATACATTGAAACTAATATCCCTGACGTTTATATTCTCGACATTGACATGCCGAAAATGAACGGCTTTGAACTGGTGGAAGCTATCAGAGCAAAACGAAAAATCGCTCCGATTATTTTCCTGACAGCAAACGCTACAGCGGAATACGTTACGAAAGCGTTCGAAATGGGAATCACCGATTTTCTTGTTAAACCGTCGAATGAAGAGGCGGTTTTCGCCAAACTTGAATCGGTTTTTTCGTCTTCTCAATAATTCTGTATGTTAGTCGCCCGTTAGCCACCGAAGAACCTGCCGTTCAGGCATTAATCGCTCGGCGTAGCACCCCGGAGCAGGGTTCCGAGGCTAACCGTGATGAAAAATTTTACGTAAAATTATCCTGACGCTCAGTACATGTAATATGAAGCAGTTTTTTTTTAATTTCCGAAATGGACTGATTATTTTTTTATTGGTTATACTTTTTATATCGATATTTGCACTCAAATTTCGTGAACGATATGCCATAAAACAAATGGTCGAAGAAGAAAACAGGCGGTATCTGGTCGGATTGATTACTGAAGAGTTTCGCACTGTTTCCAGAGACCGGACCAATTTATCCAGGTCTTACTGTACGAGCGGTGACATTTCATTTTATGATAAGTATTTGGCTATTCTCAATTGGGGCGGCGGTGAAATACCCAATTCAACCACGTCAAACAGCCAGATTACAAAGTATTTTCAGGAAGATCAGGTTTCTCACCGTGAAATATTCCAGAAATTAGAGATTACAGATGAAGAAAAGAATTTTTTTCATCTTGCCGAAGAGTATAGTAACGAACTAACCTTGTATGAATTACAAGCAATGGAATCGGTTAAGCAGGGGAAAATCGTTTCCGGGCCTCTGCAACCGTTGGAAAATGAAACCATACAGCAATTCGTTTTGCGTTCTTTGTACGGACAATTGTACGCTTCTTACGAAGACAAAATCGCTGATAATTTAGAGCGATTTCAGGAACTGAACAGTATACAAATGCGTTCACGATTCACAGCTTCGAAAAATATTTTTTCGTCTGATCTTATAATTCAGTCTGCAATGCTGCTTGTTCTGGCTCTGGTTTTTGCTCTGATAATAAAGATGCTCTCAGAGCAAATGTCACGGCAAAGTCTTGAGAACCAAAAAGTTATGCTCGACTCAATGCCACTTGGGTGTATAATACGTGATTCCGATTCCAAGCTGATTGATTGCAACAAGGTAATGATAAGTCTTTTTGGCTTCCAAGACTTGCAAGATGCCAATGCTCGCTTTAGTAATATGTCTCCAGAGTATCAGCCGAATGGTAAAACCAGTCAGGAATATGCATTTGAAGTTCAGGAAATAGCAAAAGCAACCGGTGCCGCACAATTTAGATGGATTTTTATTAACAAATACGGAGATGAATTTCCTTCTAAGGTTACACTTATTAACGCTCGACTGAATAACAACAATTACACTGTTGCGTACATTCGTGATGTCAGTCAGGAGGAAGAAGCGACAAGAGCAATTGTCGAGTCGGAAGCAAAGTTAATTGCCTACGAAGAATCCGGTCACCGCCTACAGCAAATGATTAACGCTATTCCTGTCGGAGTAGCTCTTTTTGACGACCACTTGAATTTCTTCGACTGTAATGAAGCACAAGTGACTCTGTTCGGTGTCAAAACCAACGAAGAGTTTCAGGAGCGTTTTTTTGAACTTTCACCGGAGTTCCAGCCGAACGGACGTTTATCCTCGGAGTGCGCCGAAGAAAAAATTCGGGACGTTCTTAAATCAGGTTATGAGAAGTTTGAATGGCTTCACATGCACTTGGACGGAACGTTAATTCCAATGGAAATGACAATTAAACGTATTCAACTTGGTGGCGAATATATTTTTGTAGGCTGTTCGCGCGATTTACGGGAAGAAAAAGCGTTGAAAGCGGAAGTGGACAAGATGCATCAGCAAATGCGTCTGATGCTCGACGCAACACCGCTCGCTTGTATACTTTGGGACGCTAACTTTAAGTTTATAGATTGCAATCTTGAGACGGTTCGTTTATTTGAGCTTTCGAGTCGAGAGGAATATGATTCAAATACAAAATTATCTCCTGAATATCAGCCGAACGGTAAGCCGTCAAAAGAGTTATCGCAGCAAAAAATCATATCCGCACTTGACACCGGTTACGAACGATTCGAATGGACGTACCAAAATAAAAATGGTGATCTTATACCAACGGAAGTTACTTTGGTACGCTTACAACTGCAAGATCAGACGTTGATTGGTGGTTACATCAGGGATTTGCGAGAGGAGAAATCGCTTCAGGAATCATTGCGTAGAATCGAATCTCTCCGCGCAACGACAAACGAGATAGCGGACATCCTCATGTCGCAGCATCTTGGCGAGTTCAGAGTGCGGATGCGACAATGTCTGCGTCTGGTTGCCGAAGTCACAAAAACCGACAGGATTTCAATTTATAGAAACTATTATAACCGATACGGAGAACTTTGTTTTCACCGGATGTACGTCTGGCTGTCAGAAAAAACCCGTCCGTGTAATCACTGGGAGGCTTGTGAAGCTGGTGTTAGTTATAACTCCACACTTCCGAATTGGGTGGAAATACTTAGCGCAGGTGAAACTATCACTTGTTCAGTTGAAGATGTGCAGACTGATGACAAAAATTTTCTTATGCGTTGCGGAATCATGTCAATGGTTGCAGTGCCGATTATGATCAGAGGTGAATTCTGGGGATTCGTGAGATTTGCCGACGCTCACCATAAACGCGATTTTCTCGAAGGAGAAGTAGAGGTGCTATCTACTTGTGCCGACATTTTTGCGTCCGCAATTATCCAGAACGACACGCAATCCCAATTGGCGAAAAGAAACGTTCTGTCCACGACTGTTAATAAAATTGCCGATATTCTGGCGTCAATAAGTAACTGGAACATATTCGAACGAATTGAAGAGTCACTTGGTTTATTGGGAAAAGTATTGGAGCTTGACCGTGTCAGTATTTCAAAGTATGAAGTACGCGAAGATGGGAGTATGGTCGCACAAATCAATTATGAATATACAGCTGAGGGTATTCCGTCTCATATATGGAACAAGCTATCAATTGACGATTTTGAACCAGACGATTACCAATATTGGCTCGATGAAACATTAAAAAGACACTCTGTGAGTTTTCATCGGAGTTATATAACAGGTAAGTCACGCGAATACTGTGAAAAAACCGGAATATTTTCACTTTTTTCTATTCCCATTTTTGTTGAGGAAAAGTTCTGGGGACTTATGCGTCTGGAGAATTGTCGCTTTGAACAACGCCTATCTGAAAGTGAAATCGAAGTGATCGAAACTTGTGCGCACCTCCTTGCCGTAACTATACTTGAACATGAGACGAAAAGTGAACTGGCTGACAGTAATTTAAAGCTGATTTTTGAAAGCGAGAGAGCAAACAAATTGGCTGAAGCTGAGAAACTGGCAGAGATTAAAACACAATTTCTTGCCAATATGTCACATGAAATCCGAACTCCGATGAATGCCATTGTCGGTATGTCAGGGTTGTTAATGGAAGAAAAAATGACACCAAAACAACAAAGTTACGTTGGTGACATAAAGCAATCCGCTGATACTCTTTTAACGATCATAAACGATCTGCTTGATTTTTCCAAGCTCGAAGCCGGCAAAATGGAGTTAGTGCCAAAGCACTACAATTTTAACGAGATGTTGGACAACGTCATCAGCACACTCAATTTTATTGCACAAAATAAAGGTTTGGCTCTTATCCTGGAAAAGGTGGGTGATGTGCCGGATTTCTTTTACGGAGACGAAGTGCGGTTAAAGCAGACGCTCTGGAATCTTATCGGAAATGCACTGAAGTTTACGAAGCAGGGAGAAGTTAAACTCGTGATTACCGATCTTGGCACTCAACTTAAGTTTGACGTGATTGACACCGGAATCGGTATTCGTGAAGAAGATTTACCTAAACTATTCGAGGCTTTCACGCAAGTTGATCAACAACATACATCTTATGCCAAAGGGACTGGGCTTGGGCTCAGCATTTGTAAAAGCATTGTTGAGTTGATGGGTGGAACAATTTATGTAACCAGTGTTTACGGAGAAGGAGCAACGTTTACTTTCGTGATACCCAAACAGGTTGGCGACACGAATAAAATTAGGGAACAAATAGCTGTACAAGGACTGACCATTGATCACCCCGCAAAAATACTTGTAGTTGACGACAATGAAATCAATTTAAATGTTGCCAACGGGATATTCGGTTCGTTTGGCGCGGATATTGACACCGCCATTTCCGGCAGGGATGCGATTCAAAAAGTCCGACAAAACACGTATGATATTATTTTTATGGACCACATGATGCCGGAAATGGATGGGCTCGAAGCAACAAAACAAATTCGTTTACTTGGCGAACAGTATGAGAAATTGCCGATTATTGCACTGAGTGCAAATGCTGTTCAAGGTGCCAGAGAAATGTTTTTAGCGTCAGGAATGAACGGATTCGTTTCAAAGCCGATTGAAAAAATTGAATTAATCCGGGCATTGGTAGAGTTTCTACCTAGAGAAAAATACATGATAAACACTTCCTCGAAACAAGAAGATGCAGAGGAGGTAAACGAAGTCGTACATGATTTGAAAACGCGGATTACGCAGCGAATGCCGGAATTGAATGTTTCGCTCGGATTAGTTCGTACCGGTGGAAACTGGGACGTTTTTGTTACAACGCTTAAAATGTTGATTCGAAAAACTCCCGGCCATATTGAAAATCTATACAAATATTTGGAGAATGATGAAATACATTCTTACGCCATTGAAATTCATGGTCTAAAAGGCGTTTTGGCAGGCTTGGGATGTGAAACTCTTGCATCAGAAGCCGCAAAGCTGGAACATGCAGCGAAAAATGGAAATCCAGATTACTGCATTGAGAATAATGGCTCGTTTGCCAAAAAATTAACTGATTTCGGAAATAATCTGACAAATATTTTTACAGAAGTAGAGAACGAAAGGCAAGCCCAAAAGGAACTGGGTGATATAAAACGCTTGGAGGAAAGTATCCAAGTAATCAAATTGGCTCTCACCGATTATGACACCTCTGCCGTAACAGAGAAAGTCGCCGAACTACTTGAATACGAGTATGGTGCCGATATTTATGAAAAATTGATACGACTTAAAGAAAGTGCCGAAGAATTTGATTATGACAATGCGCAATTACTCCTTGAAGAACTTGTACACAATGCAAATAAGCTCGTGATTGAGCAGATTAATAATAGTGTTTATTGACATCTTATCGTTACGTAATACTAGCCTAGCTAAAATCGCAAAAAATTGAGGATCACGCGAGGTATAGTTTATAAACCTGCCCGATTTTTATCGCAAGAAATAACCGTGCAAAATTATTATCAAATCAGATCGTTCTGTCACTCCAATCGACACAAACCATACACTTCATGCAACCGGTGTTCGTAGAACAAAATACATAGTTCTTATGCAATATATGCTTGACTAGTTAAATTTTGCCAATTATATTTTTGATAATTGATAAATTGTTTACCTAAAACGCCAATACTACAATGAAAAAAATACTTATATTAACCGGAGATTTTACAGAGGATTACGAGTTAATGGTTCCGTTTCAAGCATTACAAGTGCTCGGATACAAAGTCGAAGTGGCTTGCCCCGGCAAAAAAGCGGGCGACACTATTAAAACTGCAATTCATGATTTTGAAGGCGACCAAACTTACACCGAAAAACCAGGTCACCAATTCACCTTGAACCTTACTTTTGACGAAATTAACTGCGACCAATACGCCGGACTGCTCATACCAGGCGGGAGAGCACCCGAATATATACGTCTTGACGCAAAAGTTCTAGAAATTGTAAAAGACTTCCACAACAAAAAGAAACCAATTGCCGCAGTCTGTCACGGCCCACAAGTTCTCGTTGCGGCTGGAGTAATAAACGGAGTAAAAATCTCGGCTTATCCCGCTTGCGCTCCCGATCTGAAAATCGCAGGAGCTCAATACGCGGAGATTCCACTTGACGCAGCTGTAACCAGCGGGCACTTTGTCACGGCTCCGGCTTGGCCAGCTCACCCGAATTGGTTGCGACAATTTCACCAACTTCTGGAAAAGTAAGAGACAACGGGATATTCTCCGCCCTGTATTCTTCAACCAGTGTTTTTCGAACCAGCATTTTTCGCAAACGCAGTCGTTTTAAGGCTGCGTCGGAATAAGCACAGAGTCGCCCTGAAAAAACATTCCGGCAAGTGCGCCAGTGACGAAACATGCGAGAGTTGCAATAACAAGTGCTTTCCAAGCAACGGCGGCAATATCTGATTTTCGGTCTGGTGCCAAAGCCGTTGCACCCCCGACGTAAATCGCAAGTGACGGTATATGCGCAAATCCACATAAAGCATAAGCCGCAATTATTGCTGAACGGGCCTCGATTTCTCCTGATGCAATTAAGCCGGAAAGTGTAAAATAAGCCGGTATCTCCGTTGCGATCATTCTTGTGCCAAGTAAATTAGCAACAGTCGGCACGTCTTTTGCCGGCACGCCCATCAACCAAGCGAAAGGATAAAAAAGGTATCCCAAAAAACCTTGAATTGACCAAATCGAAGTCCAGCCGAAATGGGGATTCAGTTGATTTCCACACCAGCCAAGCAGTGCATTTGCAATTGCCAGCAATCCGACAACCGCGATTAACATTGATGCGATTCCGACAATCATTTTGTAACCGACTTCACCGCCGCCAAGAATCGCCTCGATTAACGTGTTCTCTCGCTTGAAATCCGGTTCGACATTTATACCAAGCGTTTCCGGCTTTTCCGTTTCCGGCACCGCAAGTTTGGCAAGTAACACCGCAGCCGGTACCGACAGAATAGAGGCTGACACCAAGTGCCCGGCAATTGACGGTAACGCCACTCTGAGTGCGCCAACATAAATGCCAATTACGTTCGCCGAAATCGTTGCCATGCAACTTGCAAGCACAACGCAAAACTCGGAACGCGTCAGCTTCGGTAAACAGGGTCGAATTGCCAAAAGTGATTCGTTACCGACAAATACGTTTGCCGTTGCAGCAAGAGATTCGGCGCCAGAGATTCTCGTCAGTTTGGAAAATATTACAGAAAACAGTTTCAATACCCGGCTCATGATACCGACGTGGTACAAAATAGCGAGCAGTGCCGAGATAACCAGAATTGTAGCAAGCCCTTGAAAAAAAAGCAGGAATCCAATTCCGTTTTTCTCCGTTGCAACCGGGTCGGCAAGAGAGCCGAACACGAACTTCGGCCCCTCAAGTGCGGCGTCAACGGTTGCAATTACCAACGTGTTCAGACCGGAAAAAATATTTTGGCCCGCTCCGGTGCGGAAAACAAAAAGTGAAAAAACAATTAAAAATGCAAAAGTCCAAAAAACCAGTCGGATATTTATCCCCTTCAAATTCCGGGAAAATGACCACGCAAGAGTTGTAAAAACCAGTATCCCCAAAAATGGTATTATTTGTTGCACTTCGATATTTCCTAATAACTTTTATTCACAAACTGTTTCGAGGTGTCGAACACATACACACTACTCCGCAATCTCTTTTTTGCTTTGCTGTTCCACTTTTTTCAGTTCTTCACTTCGGTCTTTGGCAAGGTCGGCAGCGGAAAAATCATCGACACTTGTAGGCAGAATAACCTGGAAACTGTGAATCGCCGCAAGTTCAATGAGACCGGAATCCATTTTGAGATTCAAAATGTGTCCGCCGCTTTTTCTGTCCTTGCTCAAAAAATGAATATGATACCCTGGCACATTCATTCCTTTCATATATTCGGGCAAACGGAACCCGACAACGTCGCCTTCAATGGTTCCAAGTTCAAACTCCGGCTGTGTTTTCGTCACTTCAGCAAGTGGTCGGTACGGTTTTTGCTGAGCTGGAACGGAGCGGGTTTTGACACCTGAAAATTTTCCGCTAAGCAGCACCAGAACCGGAACATTTTTATTCGGAGCAAGTTCGTCGATCTTCTTGCATAGTTCCTCGAAATTCAGCGACGTTTCGAGTTTGAATTTTTCGGTTTTCGCTCTTTCGGCAGGCACAACCGAGGCAAACGGCGTTTTGGTGTCAAGCGTCGGCTTGTACACTTTCCCGTCAGATTTTATCTGGAAAAACACGCCGTCAATAAACGTCATTTCTCCGTCAAGTTGGTCAAAAGTGCCGATACCGAAATTCCCTAAACGTCCGAGTTCGGCAAGCGTCGTCTCTCCATCATACACACCTGCAAGAAGCGAATCAATAGTGGCAATTTGCGTGATTCCCTTATCTTTTTCACTTGAAAACGGCTCCTCCGCATTGCACAAAAACCAACCAGAACTGAATAAAATAACAGAAGCTAATATTATTTTTAAATAAGATTTTGGCATTATTAAGTCTAAATTTCTTGAAAGCATAAGTAAAACATAACAAAATAAATTGTCGGCTAATCTTGTTCTTCTCGCATTATTCTATCTTGTTCAACAAATTCATCGATCATTTTATCCCAGTTGGGTATAACACGCAACATGTCAGCAAACTCAGCAAAATAATTACAGCTGTAATCTTCCCAAGCATGGCTTACTACGTCATAAAAAAGGTCCTCGTCTTCGGTAAGCGTGAACCATTCAACCGCTTTTTGAAACCATTCGACTGCTTTCGGACGATTTTGGGTTTCTGAATAATAAGCGGTTATTCGTAACACCATTTCCAACGGATACCCATACTTTTCGTCGCGATTATCGGCAGTGACTTTTTCAGCCAAGTCACACAATTTCGCGGCATTTTGCATTTCGCCGGACATGTAATAGTCTTCTGCTTTATCAACAAGTAGTTCAACTTTTCGCGTTTCATCTACAATTAAATCTGCAGTACCGACAGCATCAGCAAACAAACCGAGTTTAAATTGTAACCGCGCGATATCATAAAAATTTCTATTATACATATCCCCCTCGGGATACCCATTAATAGGTTCTTGCTTCGCTTTATTTATTAGAAAAATGAATGTCTCACGAGCAATATCTTTGCCCAAAAGCATACTTTGTATTTTCGCAATTACAGCCACATACTTAATTTGTCTGAATAAATATATTTCTTCTGTATAAACATATTTAATGGCTTCATTAAGTATTGCATAAGTTGATTTTTCGTGACCTTTTGCAGAATATTGTTCGGCAACTGCTTTGTGAATGTTAATTGTATCAATAAAATGCTCCATGTCATACGACAAAGTAATTGCTTCTTCAAGTTTGCTCTCAGAAAGCAGTTGCATCGCATTTGCCAACGTGGGTGCCAATGTTACTTTCAAAGAAAAATCCAATGGATTTGCTGAGTCGACTTTTTGTATTTGCCGATGCTTTTTTGAAGATTTCAGTTGTTCATATTTTTCACGAAATTGTTTAGCCGCTTCCGAATCCGAATCATTAAACATACCGATACGGCACTGATACGCATCTTTTATAAAATAACCGTTTAAGTCGATTATTTCGTCAAGAATTACATCCGTTTCGTTCTTTCGCCGCTGATCGCAAAGCAATTGATACAAATAAAATCGTACCAGTTCGCTTTCAGGATATTTTTTAAGAAATCGTTTGGCATCAATTATCAACCACTGTCTTTTATCACTCTCACTTACCGGACAATTTTCCGGATGTGATTTAAGTAGTTTCTCGATGCGGAAGCGGTGCCAAGCCGGTTCTATTGGCGTTCCGGCCAAAACCTGCGACAAAAAATCGGTTTCTGAATATTCTCTGTCTGCAAAGGTATCACGATATCTATAATATATGTAAACACCTAAAAAAACAATTACAAGTGGCAAGTACGGAAACCCCTGTAAATCAAAGGTGCTATTCAAACAAACAGCAATTGACACCAAAGTCAGAAAGACAACCAAAACTTTTAACACAACTAAATTCCTAGATTTTTTCATTTCCAGAAATTTAGTTTTGTAAAATTCGCACAGTGTTTCTTGAGTGTCTCTTTTATTAAGAGCCTGCTCGCCTAATACATCAGTCACAAACTGCTCGTAATCAGTCATTGGTCATTACATTGCTTATCTCGTTGTTTATTTACACATACTCGAAAAGCACGCTGTTTTCAGCGGCAACGGTTTTTAAATGGTCACGGCAACGGATGTATTCTTCTTCGCTGCTCATGTGTTCGATCATAACCGGCACGTCTTTGTCAGGGTGCGTTGAAAGCCGTTTCAAATAAGTGGCGAAATCAATTTTTCCTTCGCCGAGCGGACATTCGGCAAAGTGAACCGCACTGCCGTGTATCCATTTCAAATCCTTGATGTGACAGCTCGCAATCCACGGGTCCAGCTTGTCAAACGTTTCGTTAATCAAATCAGTTGTGTTCCAGAATTTTTTAGGCGAATTTATCATGTTGCAAATATCAACGTGAACTCCGAATCCGTCACGATTAATCGCTTTGATCAACTGCAAGTAACTTTCAACCGAGTCCGGCAACGCCCAACCCATCATTTCGAGAGCGAATTTCGCACGCTTCGGCTTCGCGGCGTCAATTACCTTCCGGGCGTTTTCAACTGTGATTTCGAAAAATTCATCGCCGAGATTCTTCGGATCAGGTCCGTCCCAAGCGGTTGGATTAAAACTTCCCGCTATGTTAACGCAGCATCTCGCACCAATTTCGTCAGCCAATGCAAGCCCCTCGGCAACTGCGTCGAGATTCGCTTTACGTTTTTCAGGGTCGGCGTCAAGCATGTTACACCAACGCCCGACTTCCGCGATTACCAAATCGTTTTTAGTAGTGGCGTCAACAACCGCTTTGATCCGATCTTTGTCGTTAATCGAAACATTCGGGGCATAAACGGCCCGATAATTTTTTCTCGCTTCCAGTGCCCACTGTTCAATATCAGCATCCGAAAAAAAGATCGGTGCGCCAAGCCGAACCGGGTGTTTCGGACCGACTTTAACAGCTTTTCTTCCCTGGCTTTGCGTTTCTGACCGCATTCTAAATTGAGGCTGTGCCGCACTTACGTAACTTGCCGTTGCCGCCGCTCCGATACCACTTAATAAAAATTGACGCCGTTTCATTTTGTGTTCTCCTTGTGTTTTGGATTTTAGACCCGTTCACTGATTGCTGTTTGAAGCAAATTCATCTGATGCTTCATTATATTCAATGCAGTGTTAAATTCAATATTGTTCTTCGCCATTTCCGTAGTTTGAAACTCCATTCCGACGTTGTTCATGTCGTGATAAAGAATCGGGTGATCTACCGGCCACGTTTCGCCCATAATCGACGCCTCATTTTTAAACGGATACTTCACGAAATTCGGGCCCGGCGGTTCATGTTTGCGTGCAATTGCTTTCGACAACTTTTTCTTGAAGTTCGAAACATCAAGGTCTTTCGCAAGATAATGCGGCGTGTCATAGTTGGCAATATTACCGGCCAAGAGCGACTGACGCGCTTCGTCAAAGTTTACAACTTGTTCCAAAACCGGCACGGTTGTTGCATTGAATATCGCTCTGAATTGTGCTGTTGGGCGTATCATTGGTAGGCTTTAAGCGTTAGGCTTTGGCATTAGGTGATGGCGTCAAAGGAGCGGTAAAATTTTGCTCTAATTACATTTTCGTACTTCACGGGGACCGTAACCGTAAAGTCTCAGCTTTCCGAGCAAGGTACGTAATCCGATACCAAGCGTCTGCGCGGTCTTAGCACGGTGACCGTTAAAATACGCAAGTGTCGCTTCAATCATTTCACGTTCCACTTCTTCTAAACTGGTGCCAACAACGAACTCACAAGTTGTTTCAGCGTGTTTGAAATCCAGGTCATTTTCGCGTGTAAATTGCTGGCAACAAAATGATTCTGACAAACTTTGTGTTGCGGATAACTCCGATAAACCAGTAGTTTCACGTGTTTCCGGCAATGTTGTAGCAGTAACTTTGTTTGCCGTTAATTCAATTGAAAGCCAACGTCGTAAATCGTCAGTTGAAACGGTGTCACCCTCACCAAAAACGCTCGACCTCGTCGCAATGTTTTCAAGTTGTCGCACGTTTCCGGGCCAATCATAATTCAGCAAGATTTCGTTGACGCCACTTTCAAATTCAGGAATCGGCAAGCCGGTCCGTGAAGCTGTCTGTTTCAAAAACCAATCGAACAACTCCGGTATATCCTCTTTCCTATCACGTAGCGGAGGAACAGTAATTGGCAGCACCGCCAAACGGTAATACAAATCTTCACGGAACCTGCCTTGCGAAACTTCGGCAAGCAAGTCGCGGTTTGTCGTCGCAATTATTCTTGCATTTGACCGGATTGTTTCACTTGCCCCGACCCGCTCGAAAGCGTGTTCCTGTAAAACCCGAAGCAGTTTAGGCTGTAAATTCAAATCAATTTCTGTTATTTCGTCCAATAAAATGGTGCCATCTTTCGCCGCCTCGAATCGACCAATCCGATCTGATTCCGCACCGGTAAACGCACCCTTTTTGTGTCCAAATAGTTCGCTCTCCATGAGTTGCGGTGACAGAGCCGGGCAATTTAATGTTACCCACGCTCCTTTATTTCGCTGACTCATGGCATGAATCATTTTCGCAACGACTTCTTTGCCTGTGCCATTTTCTCCCGCAATTAAAACAGTTTCTGACACCTGAGAAACGGTTTCGATCTTAATACGAAGCTGCTTCATCAAGTTGCTCGAACCAATCATCACGGGCATATCTTGTGACGTACCAAATGGCGTCATGTTACTATTACCATTTGATATTATTGGTTGAGTTGTTGTTACATGCGGGACTGTTACTGTTCGCATCGGATTTGACACCGTAATGGAATCATGCTGCGGCGTCACATTTTCTGACCGAGAGTTTCCTCGGCAACTTCTGATTGCTTGAAATACCAGCCGTTCCAAATTCTCAATATCAAACGGTTTTTCAATATAATCAAAAGCACCAAGTCGAATCGCTTCAACTGCTGTTTGAACCGAAGCGTGTGCGGTAACCAACAGGAATTTTGCAGAAAAATTCTTTTCAGAAAATTTACGCATAAGTTCAATTCCGTCCATTCCCGGCATTTGCAAATCGCTTACGACACATTGGAAATCGGTCTTTTCGGCAGCAATTATCGC
>JBOFQC010000772.1:0-4572 GCA_051660725.1 Thermoguttaceae bacterium | reverse complement strand
ATTGCTCATCCGAGTTCTGACATTATGGCACTTTTACTCGGTTGTTTTCCAACAAATTAAAAGTCGATACATTACCTTAATTTTAATAATCGGTATTGTGGATGATTGCAATTTCAGCGTTGCCCGTACATAATGGGGGGATTCTCAGTCGATATGGGTGGGTTGGCAACAAACTGACCAGTCCCGGTTGATAATATAAAAAATTTTTATAAAATTAACAACTTATCGGTTTTTTACCTCGAAACACACCATACGTCAAACTGTAAATATGCAATTTTCGCTTATTGATCGGATCGAGTCTCTTGAGCCGGGGCAATCGGTAGTTGCTACGAAGTCTCTGTCGATGGCCGAGGAATATTTGAGAGACCATTTTCCAAATTTTCCGGTTATGCCGGGCGTTCTTATGTTGGAGGCCCTTACCCAAGCGTCTGCTTGGTTGATTCGTGTTAGTGAAGACTTCGCGAACAGTATGGTCCTCTTGAAAGAAGCGAAAAATGTAAAATATGGTAAGTTTGTCCAGCCGGGCCAAACAATACGAATTGTTTCGACAATTACTAACCAGTTTGTTTCGGAACAAGGCGAAAAACTGACCGTTCTAAAAGCGGAAGGTACAATGGACGGACAAACAAACCTTAGAGCGCATTTGACTCTTTGCCGCTATAACTTGGCGGATAGAGATCCCTCTAAGTTAAATGTAGACAAAAAAGTCATTGCTGCGTTAAAAGAAGAATTAGATTTACTTTTATAGGAGTTTTTTATGCCGACAAAAGATGAAGTGTTCGCTGGAGTACGTGAAGCCTTAGTTGAAGCCCTTGCAGTTGATGACGACCAAGTAACATTGGACGCAACTTTGGTTGATGATCTCGGTGCGGAATCTATTGACCTTCTCGACATTGTTTACCGTCTGGAAAAAACGTTCGAAATCAAAATTGATCGCGGCGAACTCATTTCAGAAGACATCTTGACAAACGCTCAGTTCGTTGTTGATGGTAAACTTACCGCTGATGGCCTCGCTGAACTCAGAAAACGTATGCCCGGTGCAAACCTCAGCGAATTTGAAAAGAATCCAATGGTTCAAAATCTTGCCACTATCCTGACTGTTCGCGATATGTGTCAAATCGTCGAAAACAAACTCGGTATATAAATTCGGTATACAAAAAGTAAAAGTTGGTTAGTATACATTGCATGTGGTCAATGTGTTGTAGTTTACGCATTTTGCACACCATTGCTTTTCCTGTAGGGTAAAGCAGGGAAAACTGTGATTTAATGACTACGAATTGTATAATCACCATTTTTACGCTTTTGACTTTACAATGCACTGGTACTGGATAGATCGTTACACAAAATTTGAGAGTCATAAACAAGCAGAAGCCGTTAAGGCGATTTCGCTTGCGGAAGACCATTTGCACCAGCATTTTCGGTTTCATCCGATAATGCCAGCTTCGCTTATTATCGAGGGACTGGCACAAACCGCTGGTTTATTGGCCTGCGAAGCTACTGGTTACAAAGGTAAAGTGGTGCTCGCAAAAATTTCGAGAATGACTTTTTACGAAACCGAGATAGGTGCAGGTAGCGTTTTAACTTATCATGCAAATTTAGATTCACTCCGGCCCGGCGGTGTTGTCGCTTCTGTTACAGCGCGTCGGGGAGACGAACTTATTGGCGAAGGAGAGTTTGTTTTCGCAAATTTAGATGGTAACACAGACAATTCCTTCGAAGACACGACTTTATTTGCTGACGGTGATCTAATAGATATGATGCGGATTTTCGGCGCTTATGATGTCGGAATCGCTTCTGATGGAAGTAAACTTATCGATCCAAGTGTATCAAAATAATTCCCATGTGAGTTACTGAAATCGTGAGTAGTAATTCTTTATTCAGTAAACAGTCAAGAATTTCAGAACTTGAAGTCGACAAGCCTGATAAAGAACCAAGTTTGTCGAAGGATAAATTTCTTTTCCGATCCGGTTTGGGGTTGTCGAAACGAAGTCGAGAAAATGGGGAAATGGATATCACCCCAATGATCGACATCACTTTTCTGTTACTCATCTTTTTTATAGTATGTTCTTCTTTGGATCGAATGGATTCAGTTACGTTACCGCCTGCCTACTTCGGGTCCGCTGTAAGTGAACGTAACGCAACTGTTATCACAGTTGACGGAACTGGTTCTGATAGCGTTGTATATTTGGGAGCAGGAACAAACGGCACACCACTTGGGTCAAATCGAGAAACACAAGAGCAGGAAATTTTTGAAGCGGTTCAACGTGGCCTCCGAGACGGAAAAGAAGCAGTCGTTATTCGTGCGTCCGGCGACTTGTACCAATCTGAAATAAACCGAATAAAAAATGTCGCTTCGGTGCCTGGTATTAAGGTGTTGCACTTTGCGACAAAAGAGGTAAGGTAACCGGTCACGCGAGGTTGGCTGTACAACCGGCTCGAAATTTTTGCGTAAGTCAATAACCTGTCCCAATACATATTCATACATTCCAAACAATTAACATTAAATAACGAAATGACATTTCTCGGAATTGATATCGGCACTTCAGGAACAAAAACGTTGGCAATCAGCGCTGACGGAAAAATACTAGCTTCTGCAACGGAAGAGTATCCGTGCTACGCACCAAAACCACTTTGGAGCGAACAGGACCCGGAAGATTGGTGGAACGCGACCGTAAAATCTGTTCGCAGAGTGATGCAAACCGCAAAACTAAAGCCGGAAGACGTTAAAGGGATTGGACTTTCCGGCCAAATGCACGGCTCGGTGTTTCTCGACAAAGACAATAATGTTGTTCGTCGCGCTATTCTTTGGAACGATCAGCGAACAGCAGCCGAGTGTGTCGAAATTGAAAAAGCGGCCGGCGGACGTGCGAAACTTATCGAAATGGTGGCCAATCCTGCATTAACTGGTTTCACGGCTCCTAAAATACTCTGGTTGCGAAACAACGAGCCGGAAAATTTCGAGAAAACGAAAAAAGTACTCCTTCCGAAAGACGAAATCAGACGCCGCCTCACCGGTGAATACGCAACCGAAGTAAGTGACGCGTCCGGCATGTTGCTTTTGGATGTAGCCAGGCGTAACTGGTCAACGGAATTGCTTGCAAAACTGCACCTTGACGTTTCGTTGCTCGGAAAAGTGTACGAATCAGAAGACGTAACCGGTAAATTAACACCGGAAGCGGCAAATTTATTAGGACTTACCACTGATTGTATCGTTGTTGGAGGTGCCGGTGACTGCGCTGCCGGCGCGGTTGGAAACGGAATCGTTTCAAGTGGCGTCTTATCAACTTCAATTGGCACATCTGGCGTCATGTTTGTTCACAGCGACGAAGTAAAAATTGATCCGTTAGGACGAGTTCATACTTTCTGTCACGCAGCACGTAACCGTTGGCACCTCATGGGCGTGAACCTTTCTGCCGGTGGCTCTTTACAATGGTTTAGAAACGCTCTTTGCACAACCTTAATGGAAGAAGCGAAAGCGAAAAACGTCGACGTTTACGATATTCTGGCCGACGAAGCGAAAGCGGTTTCTGCCGGAAGTGAAGGGTTATTCTTCCTGCCGTATTTAAGCGGAGAACGTACACCACACGCCGACCCAAATGCACGAGGCTGTTTTATTGGCTTGACACTTGCCCATTCCCGTGGACACCTTGTTCGTTCAATTATGGAAGGGGTGACTTACTCAATGCGGGATTCGTTGGAAATAATCGAAGGGTTGGATATTCCGGTGAATCAGATACGTGCTTCAGGCGGCGGTTCGCGAAGTCCGTTGTGGCGTCAAATTCAAGCTGACGTTTTCGGACGAAATGTTGTTACGGTCAACTCTGAAGAAGGTCCGGCGTTTGGCGTCGCACTTCTAGCAGCGGTTGGTGCCGGAGAATATAAATCAATTGAGGAAGCCTGCCAAGCGACAATCAGCATTACACAGCAAACGGCTCCAGACGCAGACGCCAAAAGAGTTTACGACCTTGGCGCACCTATTTATCAAGGTTTGTATTTGTCGCTCAAAAACGACTTCACCAAAATTGCCAAAATGGCGTAAATTTTAAATTTTCGCAAAGGTCAGTGAGCGGTATCAGTGAATGTGAACATTTACTTGCCGTTCATTTAGGTGCCCAGCCTGAATGTTGATATCAATATCCAGGAATTGACGAAGTATCTCAATATGCGTTTTTGAATGTTGCGATAATGGCAACGTTCTGAACGTTGAAGCACCACTCCCTTGATATGCCGCAAGTCCTAGCGGCATCATTATTTGATCGGCGAGGTATCTGCCGACTGGAACATCAGCCGTTAAATAATCCCGGTACTGGTCGACTGCTTTTTGTGCAACCGTTTCGGCATTAACGGAAATTTCGCCAAAGCCGGTGAAAAGTTCGGTAACGTTTTCAGACGTGATTTCCAGCATAACAATGTTTCCTGGTCCGCTTGAGTCATTCACTCTTTCGATCTGAATCGAGTCGGTCGGCCAGTTGGTTTTTTCAAGGAGCCTGTTTTGTTCTCTTTCAGCGATTGAATTTGCGAGTCGCGCAATCAAAATCGTCCCTTTGCGTTTATTAATTTCACCTCGATGTA
>JBOFQC010000771.1:0-2107 GCA_051660725.1 Thermoguttaceae bacterium | reverse complement strand
CGTAACTCCGGGCCACATGTCGGTGCGGAACGGGGCGGCTGGCAGGTCGGCCTCATTATACAGGTTGCAGCTCGGGTTGTCAGCCCAGGCGTAACGGACGGCAACCGGATTCGGCACTTGCGACGAAGAAACGACAACGGTGTTCCCTTCGATTTTCGCATCGGCCCAGTAGAATTTCTTGTCCGCACCTGCAATTGCGAAACCTTTAAGCTGGCCGTCTTTCGCTTTCAAACCACGTGAAGTACCGAAATTGTACGTTATAACCGCTTTGTCGCCTTCAATTTTCATCGATTGGAAACGAGGCCCTTCCGAAATGGTCATAACTCCGCGACCTTGTCCTTGTCCAGCAGGACGTTGACCACGTCCAAACGCAGCACGAGCATCAGCCGCTTGCGAAAGGAGTGCGAGGCGTTTGCCGACGTCTTGTTTATTGCGTGGGTGAATATCTTTCGCATCGCCAATGTCAATGATTACAGCTTCACCAGTGTTACGGAGGTTTCGGGTCATGCTCTGCGCTTCACGAAGTTCGGCCCAGGCACTTTCGCCCGGCTCGTCTTTTTCGTCCATGAAGTTCGCAAGTTGTACGAAGTAGAATGGGAAATCGCCTTGACCCCATTCTTCACGCCAATTCTGGATCATGAGCGGGAAAAGGGTGCGGTATTGGTACGCCCGACCTGCGTTTGTTTCGCCCTGATACCAAATTGCGCCTTTAATGCCGTACTTGATAATCGGCAAAACCATTGCGTTGTAAAGGTAACCAGCTTGTTGGTTGTCGCCCCCTTGCGGATTTTGAACTTCAGCATTTGCTTTCCGTTCCATAATTTGGGCGTAATCGGCGTACTGAGCCACGACTTCCGGATTTATCCAGGTTTCGCAGGACGAACCGCCCCACGAGCAGTTAATCAACCCAATCGGAACCTCGGGATCAGCTTTTTGCAGTTCACGTCCGAAAAAGTATCCGACAGCGGTAAAGTGCGGAATCGTTTCCGGCGAACAGACTGTCCAAGTACCCTCAAACGTGTCTTTCGGCGAACTTGAACTTGCTAATGGAACGGTAATAAGACGAATTTTCGGATGATTTGCGTTTTTAATCTCTTCTTCTGGATTATTGGAAGCGTTAACCGACCACTGCATATTCGACTGGCCGGAGCAGACCCAGACATCGCCGACCATTACGTTTTTGAAATTCAGTTCGTTTTTGCCTTTGATTTTTAGTTCAAACGGTCCGCCGACACGCATCGGGTCGAGTTTGAGCGACCATTTTCCTTCAGCGTCGGCTTTGGTTGTTTTCGTTTGGCCGTTAATTGTAGCTGTAACTTCTTCACCCGGTTCTGCCCAGCCCCAGAGCGTGTCCGCTTGGCCTCGCTGCAAAACCATGTTGTCGCTGATTATCGGGCTGACTTTCACGTCTGCTTTTGCCGCAGATGCAAGAGACAAAGTAACAGCGGCGCAAAACGCCACCACGAGAGCCAGATTTTTAAGTTTCATACTTTTTTCTCCTTTTGTTCGTTTGTAAACCGTTACAGGTAGGCAGGGGGGCCTCTGTTTTCATAAGCAGTGTTCAATAACCTTTGATTATACAGTAAGCAATTATGTAATTTCCAGTAGGCGAAAGATTTTTTTCTACGACCCGTCTGATTTCTAATCGCCAGCCCTTGTTGTCTAACTTTCCCGCGTGGGTTACAATGACGTGGATTAGGTCGGCCATGTTATGTTTAGTCGCACAGCGGAATTAATTGACGTAATAGGAATTGTTTATGAATTTAAGCCAAAAAGTACTGAGAGTTATATTTTTTCTTTTTTTCGTTGCTGGGACGGTATTTACAGGAACGGGCTTTACCGCAGAGCAGGATTCCGTGTCCAAAGACGAACAGATAAAACAGCTTAGTGAACAAATAAATTCGGTTTTGAAAAACAACCCGTCTTTGATGGGAAGTACGGAAATTTCGGATGATAGTAAACAGATACTAAAAAACATCATTGGTTTGTGTAATCAGTTGATAAAGCTTGAGCCGAACCGAGACACTTTGCTTTGGACGTTAAGTGTGAAATTAAAAGCACACACTACATTGTACAGAGTCGAGCCGATAACCAAAACGGAACAGTA
>JBOFQC010000770.1:0-4186 GCA_051660725.1 Thermoguttaceae bacterium | reverse complement strand
CCGCACCGACATGTGGCCCGGAGTTACGATTAATAATAAATAGACGTAAGCTATCAGACGTTAGACTTCAGATTTCTTAAAATCAGACAATGTCCGATGAATTCTAACGTCTAACGTCTAACGACTAACGTCTGCCGTCTAAAAAATGCTTTGCGTAGAAAATCTCACTAAAACGTATCCCAACGCTTCCGGTTTGCCGTTTGCTGCCGTTGACGACGTCAGTTTTTCGGTCAAGCCGGGCGAGATTTTCGCACTTCTTGGACCAAACGGAGCCGGTAAAACCACGACGCTCCGAATCTTAAGTACCGTGTTGAAACCGAGCAGTGGAAAAGTTACCGTTGCCGGTTTCGATGTGGAAACCGAACCGGAGGAAGTGCGACGCCGAATCGGCTTCATGTCCGGTAACACATCAGTTTACGACCGCATGACTGGCTGGGAAATGGTCGAACATTTTGGACTTCTTTACGGTATGGAAAAGGAAAAATTGCACGAGAAAATGGAAATCCTTTTCAAACGGCTGCAAATGGAAGAAGTGCGTGACCGTTTCGGTGAAAAAATGTCTACCGGAATGAAGCAGAAAGTGTCGATTGCTCGAACTTTGGTACATGATCCGCCGGTGCTGATCTTCGACGAACCTACTGCCGGCCTTGACGTTATGGTCGCAAGATCGCTGCTTCAAACGATTTCCGAGCTGCGAAACGAAGGGAAGTGCATAATTTTTTCGACTCACATCATGCGGGAAGTGGAAAAAATCTGTGACCGGGTCGCTATAATGGACAAAGGCAAAATTCTCATTGAAGGAACCTTGCCTGAACTCCGGGAAAGACAAAACCAAAACGACTTGGAAGAACTATTCTTCGAACTGGTAAGTGATAAGTGATAATTACGAAATTCACCTGTATCCACCAGCTTACGCTGGAGGCTCGCTTTTTGTCACCTGTTCACCTGCTCACCTGCTCACCTATTCACCACCTATTCACCACTTATTCCCCATCCTGCTTCGACTGCGGCGAGATTTTCGTTGCGGCGAGCGGTGCCGTCAGGAAAAGTGTCGCAGACGAAATTTTTAATCTCTTCGAGCGAGAAAATGCCGAGCGTTTTTGCGGCGAATCCGAGCAAAACGGAATTACATACCTTTGCGTTTCCAATTCCAACTGCGATTTCAGTTGCAGGTATCGGATGTAGTTTCGCATGCAAGTCAGACGGCACTTCATCTACCAGCGAACTGTTGTAAAAAACATGTCCAGCGTCCGGCACTGTTGGTCCGAAATGCACAAGAGACGGACCATTCATCGCAATAAGCACATCCGGGTGTTCGACAATTGGCGAACCAATTCCTTCAGGTGATATCACAACCGAACAGTTAGCGACGCCCCCACGCATTTCCGGTCCGTATGACGGAAGCCATGTAACTTCCAGTCCCTGCGACATTGCGATATTCGCAAATCCTTGGCCGAGTGAAAGTACACCCTGTCCGCCAAACCCGGCACATTTAATCCGAAGTTCTTCTGAAATACTTCGCAGCCGGGTTGAACCTAATTCTTCTGATTCGGACAATTCAGTACATTGCGTATCTGCCGAATCATTTTCTGGTGTCACGTCACATTTGCGTAAAACCGGAAAACGTGCAGGCACTTCGTCCAAAACATCTTTTAGTACGCCAAGTGGAAACTCTTTTGCAACAACATTTTCAATCCAATCGCAGGAATCGCTCGGCGAGAGACGCCAATTCGTCGGACACTGCGCGAGAATTTCAATGAAAACGTATCCCTTTTTTTCAAGCTGAGCTTGTATGCCGCGATGAATGAAATCCCGACACTTACGCACATTTCGGGGATTATTCACGGCACCACGAGCCACGAACACCGGCGAAGAAAGAGCGGCAATCATCTCCGCAATTTTAAGCGGCGGCCCTTCATTTTCAAGAGAACGACCAAGTGGTGTCGTCGCGGTTTTCTGACCGATAAGCGAAGTCGGAGCAAGTTGGCCGCCTGTCATGCCGTAAGTGTTGTTATTGACGAAAATCACAATTGCGTTTTCGCCCCGATTCGCGGCATGTAATGTGTGGCTCAAGCCAATTGCGGCCAAATCACCGTCACCTTGATACGAAACAGTTATTGCGTCCGGTCTGACTCGTGAAATTCCAGTTGCAACTGCCGGCGCTCTTCCGTGCGGAGCGGAAACAGCCGAGGTTTCAAGATAATAGTAGATAAAGACACTACATCCAACTGAACCGACCAGAATTGTTCGGTCCTGGATTCCAAGATCGTCAATTGCTTCTCCGAGAAGTTTATGTATGACGCCGTGTCCACAACCTGGGCAATAATGCGTCGTACATTGTTCTCCCGACTTGCGGGAAAACTCCTCGAAGAAACTTAACGGTTTTATTAAAAGGTATGGATCAGGCAAAACCAAAAAGGTTGGAAACGACAACACACAAATGAATGGTACTCTGCCAAATTTAACCCTAGTGGCGTAGTACCATTATTGGAATCAAACACTGTGTGCGGTCTCGTATTCAATAATTTGTTGCTCGTGTTGGAGCGTTAGGCCGATGTCGTCGAGACCTTTAAGCAAGCATTCACGACGAAACGGATCAACTGTAAACGAAATTGTAAGTCCCTTGTCGTCGCTGACCGTGCAGTTTTCGAGGTCAACAGTCAAACTTAACGGACGGGAAGCGGCTTCTGTGCTAAACAATTTTTCGATTTCTTCTTCGGTCAGTTTAATCGGCAGAATTCCGTTTTTGAAGCAGTTGTTGAAAAATATGTCCGCAAAACTGGAAGCAATTACTGCGCGGAATCCGTAATCGGCAACTGCCCACGGTGCGTGTTCACGTGAGGAACCACATCCGAAATTACGTCTTGACAAAAGAATTGAGGCTCCTTTGAATTCCGGTTTGTTCAGCTCGAACTCGGGGTTGTCGCTTCCGTCTTCGTTGTATCTCCAATCGAAGAACAGGAATTTACCAAATCCGGTACGTTCCACGCGCTTGAGGAACTGCTTCGGAACCAGTTGATCGGTGTCAACATCACTTCGGTCCATTGGGACCACAACGCCGGTAAGTTTCGTGAATGGTTTCATAATTGTGAACAGGTAAAATAAGACTTTATATTTTAGACGTCGAAAATTTGACGTCAGACATTTGACCTTGACAACTGATTTTTACGGATAATCTTCGCCGCCGTTGAACCAGGGATTACAGCGGAGAATGCGTAAAGCACCTTTAATTGAGCCTCGAACAACTCCGTATTTTTGTATTGCTAAAATACAATAATCGCTACAACTCGGCGTAAAGCGACAAACTGCCGGGAATAACGGACTAATAAACTTTTGGTAACAACGGATCGGAAATATAAAAAAAGTTTTCATCTTCCGGCTATTATATAAATTATTATGCCAGCGAGAAAGCACACACCGGAAATAACAATTGCGATTGGCAGCATATTTCCTTTGGAATCAGGAGCATGCTGCATTACATTGGGTTCTTCACGTTCTCTCAAACCAATATCAGCGGGATTATCCGAACCGGACATTGGTGTACGCCGCTTTTTGTTCGACTTTACCTGAATCGGAATAGGTGTCGGCCTAACTCCCAGCGTATCTTCAAGGTGCGTCATTGCTTCTTCGACTGCTGCACGACTTAGCACAACAGAAAGAGCTTCTGACGGAGGACCGGTATCTTCCGGTACACTCATTGCGTATTCTTTTAGCGACTCTGGGACATCGCCGGAAATGAAATAGTATTCTTCCGCAGCTTTTGAAGCCGTTTTCACATCTGCATTAACAGCAACCGCGGCATTGGCAGGAGTTTGCTGCATTACCGGCATTTCAAACGGTATTTCGAAAACCCCTTCATTTGCCATTTGCATGCCGCCACCAGAGCTGTTGAGTACTGGTGAATCCTCAGTGGTTGGAGCTACAGCATGAAACGAATCAACGTGTTCCGCATCTCGCGGCAATTCAATAATGCCGGGTTCTACAACAACACCTTGTTCTTCTTTTGGTACAACAAGTGCCGAACCGCATTGGCTGCAGTTGAACTTCTGCCCTTTGAACTTGGGTGAAAACGTAAAACTTTTACCGCACTGGCACTTTAAGGAAATCATTTTTATATATAGGCGTCAGGCACCAAGCATCAGACGTCAGGCGAAAAGTGATAAGCAAGCCGACCGATTCACGCCTC
>JBOFQC010000769.1:0-3645 GCA_051660725.1 Thermoguttaceae bacterium | reverse complement strand
CGCAAACGAGGTCGATACCGGTGTCAGGTTTGTTGTCTCGCAGCGGAAAATCCTGCCAGAGCCAGACGTTTTTATACGGCTCGGAATACGCCGGGTCGTGCTTGAGAAACTGCAAAATCAGCTGCTCGAAGCGGGTTCCTTTGTCTTTTTGCGAAGTGTTTGCGGCAGCGGCTCTGATTTCGTCGAGAATTTGTTGTAAAGCGGACATCGGCAATATGCGGTTGATTTGGGGTGAGTGGTCAGTGGTGAGTTGTTAGTAGTCAGTATCTTGCTGGCAACTGGCTATTAACAACTGAGGACTGATTCTACCAGAATTTCGCTGAAAATCCAGTCGGCAAGAGTGGTTTTTGAATTTCGTGGACCTACTTTTATAAGAGGAAATGTGGTAGAATGAGGGAAAATTAAAACGGATACGATCCCCCGGCATAATCGGGATGGTGAAATGCGACGAGGTGAAAATCTAACACAGGGAATCTTTTATGGCACAGCGCAAGTGTTTGTCTCCTGCAATTTTAGAGGAAATTTCAAAGATTCTAGGAGATACTGCGGCTGGAATAACTGGTTCTGAAATCGGTAGGTTTTTGCAGCAAGGGAAAATAGTAGACGTTTCGCCCGAAATGACAAAGTACAAACGTCTTTACAATGCGTTTGCCACCGAACAGAATCAAAGCCAACAATCAAACAAAATACTATGTTTTATCCAGCTTGTCATGCAACCGGCACGATACGTTGATAATCCAGCTCTTTTCAATGCCAGAAGGCAATCATTAAATAGGCAACTAAGTTTTGCCGGTTATGAATTATTAGAAACTGGCAAGTTCACCGAAGTTGAAGCCGCAACAACTATTTCAGATGCACGTCAACGTGCTGAGTTACTAAAAAACACATTACAGACACGGGGAACTCATCACAGTATATTTCATTATTGCAAAGAGGAATTGCTGAAGGAAAATTACTTCCATGCAATATTTGAAGCAGTTAAAGGACTTTTTCACCGAATACGCGAACTATCGGGAGTTTCCAAAGATGGAACCAGCCTAATCGAAGAGGTTTTTCGTCAAAAAAATCCAATTTTGATAATCAACAATTTTCAAACCGATTCCGAAAAAAATGAGCATAATGGTTTTCGGTCAATGCTAATTGGATTGGTTGGTGTTATTCGGAATCCATCTGCACACGAACTGAAAATTTACTGGGAGTTACCGGAACAGGATGCCTTGGATTTGTTTGGTTTGTTATCTTACTGTAACCGACGGCTTGATAAAGCACAAAAAATACGCCAGCCATAAGCGGATTTATTATTTCAGCACCACCCATGAACAAATTTATGCAACTGGCTATTGAAGCCGCAAAAGAAGGAATGAATCGGGGCATCGGCGGACCGTTTGGTGCCGTCATCGTCAAAAACGGCGAAGTCGTCTCCGTCGCTTGCAATGAAGTCCTTGCCACCAACGATCCGACTGCCCATGCCGAGATTACCACCCTGCGAAAAGCAACCGCGAAACTCGGCTCGTTTTTTATCCCAGATTGCGAAATTTACAGCACATGCGAGCCGTGCATGATGTGCCTCACCGCCATCTACTTTGCCGGAATCACGAAGCTGTACTATGGTGCCGACCGCCACGATTCCGTGATTGGCGGCTTTGATGATAAAATTTGCTACGAGCTTGCTCATGAAACTTTGGATCACCCGCTTATCAACAAATTCGAGGTGGTTGACAAAACGGAATGTGTGCAGCTTTTCCACGATTGGGCAAAGAAAAACGACAGAACGATGTATTGAAAAAATAGGCTTCCTTTCCTGTAAAACCACTAACAGATAGAAAACTAATGGCACAATTCAAAACAAACGATACGGATATTTCTGAAATTCTACAGAATATTAGCAAAGGAACAATCCAACTTCCCGAATTTCAAAGGGATTGGACGTGGGATGATGAACGGATTCGCGGTCTGATTGGCAGCGTTATTGATTCCTATCCTGTGGGAGCATTAACCTTCATGCAATTCGGCGGCGATGCCAAATTTAAATATCGCGTCATTGCGGGGTGTGCAGAGGTGCCCAAAGATAAAAAACCGGAGTCTCTCATTTTGGATGGTCAGCAGAGACTGACGGCTCTGTATAATGTACTCCTCAGCAAAAAAGCCACTCAAACCAAAACGGAAAAGAACAAGAAAATCGAGCGATTCTACTACCTCGATATTGAAAAATTCTTGGATCACAATTGCGACACCACTGAAGCGATTATTTCAGTTCCTGAAAACAGAATCATTCGTGAAAATATTGGAAACAGAGATATTATACTTGACGTAAGCTCGAGAGAAAAGGAATTTGAGCGACATTTGTTACCGCTGAATCTGGTTTTTGACTCGGATGGGTTTCGGGAATGGGAGAGAGGATATCAATCGTTTCACAATAATCAAAAAGACATCCTGTCGCAGTTGGATCAAGTTTACAAAAAAGTTATACAAATTCTTCTCGGCTACAAAGTCCCTGTCATCACATTGACGAAGGAAGTCAGCAAAGCGGCGGTTTGTCAGGTATTTGAAAAAGTAAACACTGGTGGAGTCACACTGACAATGTTCGAGCTGGTCGTTGCTTCATTTGCTGCGGACGAAGTTGATCTTCGCAAAGAATGGCAATTGCACTACAGCACTATGTCTAAAGATATTCCGATACTGTCGGATTTTGAAGAAAAATCGGAAAACTTTCTGATTGCCGTGATTTTGTTTTCTCGCCACAAAAAAAATCCGAAGTTATCGACATTCAAACGCAAAGATATTTTAGAGCTATCGGTCGACGACTTTAAGCAGAATGCCGAATCCATTGTTGTGGGATTCAGAAAAGCAGCCAATTTTTTGCGTGAAGAACGGATTTTTACCCCAAAAGAATTACCATACATTGGGCAACTAATTCCATTGGCTGTATTGTTTGCAATACTTGGAAAAAGGATGGAAGACAAAGTGGTGAAGGACAAGTTATCACACTGGCTCTGGTGCGGTATCTTCGGGGAATTGTACGGAACTTCTTCAGAATCACGATTTGCAAAGGATATTACAGGATTTCTCGATTGGATTAATGGGGGAGATGCGCCGGATACCGTGCGACAGGCAATTTTTTCACCCACGCGATTATTGGAATTAAGAACAAGAACGAATGTTCCTTACAAAGGAATAACTGCCCTGATTCTAAAAAATGGCGCGAAGGATTTTGTTAGTGGTAGCAAAATAGATGAGACTTGGTATACCAATGACAATGTTGACATTCATCATATTTTTCCGAAGGCTTGGTGCAAAGACAGAATTCAAGAGACAAAATGGGATTCGGTAATAAATAAAACACCGCTCTCAAGCCGGTCTAACCGAGAAATAATTCGGGGAGATGCCCCGAGTAAATACATCGGACGAATCGTAGCTGGTGGTCACGTTAAATCAGACATGGAGATCAACGAATTGCTGGCAACGCACCTCATTGACATCAAGAGTATGAGAGTTGATGATTTTGATGTCTTCTTTATCAAACGCGCGAAGTCATTACTGGATTTGATCGGCAAGGCAATGGGGAAAGCAATCACGGGACTTGATAGCCAAGAAGTGATTGAGGAATATGGTGAATCGCTCGTATAATATGGGGGGGGGGGGGCC
>JBOFQC010000768.1:0-11497 GCA_051660725.1 Thermoguttaceae bacterium | reverse complement strand
AATTGTTAGCCGCTGAGGAACCTGCCCATGAGCCGGGAGTGGAGCGGCAGTGTTGCAAACTCTGACGCGAAACTTCCGGGTTTTCTGCTCGGCGACTTTGGTAGGTGACTTTTTCCAAAAGTCGCTCCAGTTTCGGAGAAACTGGACTACCTATTAGCAGGGCTCCGGGGCCACCACTAATCCTCTTTAGCCATACGAACAACTTCGTCAATTGAGGTTATGCCGGCGAGGACTTTTCGCCAGCCATTTTCGCGGAGAGTCATCATACCGGTAGCACGGGCAGCTTTTTTTATTTCGTTTGAAGGACTTCTTTGGCTTGCGAGGAATCGGACTTCGTCGTTTGAGACCAAAAGTTCGTAAAGTGCGATTCGGCCTGAGTATCCGGTGTGACGGCATTCCCGGCATCCGACTGCTTGAAAGATTTCGGCTGAATCCTGCATCATTTTGTCGAATGGGAAGTCGCTCGGCATCTCCGACGGAATCGGTTCGAATATTTTTTTACAGTGATTGCAGAGTCGTCGCACAAGTCGTTGGGCCATTATTCCTTCGACTGTTGTGCTTACTAAAAACGGTTCGACACCCATATCCACCATTCGGGTAAAGGAACTCGAAGCGTCATTTGTGTGGAGCGTGCTGAAAACCAAGTGGCCGGTTAGCGACGCTTGAATTGCGTTTTCTGCGGTTTCAAAGTCGCGGATTTCGCCGACAAGCACAACATCGGGGTCGTGACGCAAAATTGCACGTAAACTTGCAGCAAATGTCAAACCGACTTTGGCGTGCACCTGAATTTGGTTGATCCCTTCGAGCTGGTACTCGATAGGGTCTTCGGTTGTGATTATTTTCGTCGCCTCATCCTTGATTTCGTTCAGCGCACTGTAAAGAGTCGTTGTTTTTCCGCTACCGGTCGGACCGGTGACGAGAATAATTCCGTGCGGCTGCTTAATTAGCTTTCCGAAAGTGTCGTAAATATCTGAGTCCATTCCGATCCCTTTTAAAGTGAAGTTCATGCGGTCTTTGTCCAGAACACGCATAACGATACCTTCACCGTGAAGCATCGGAATAATGGAAAGACGAATATCTATTTCGCGTCCGCTTACTTTTAGTTTGATTCTTCCGTCTTGGGGAACCCGTTTTTCGGCAATGTTAAGCCGGGACATGATTTTCAAACGGCTTACAATTGCGGACTGGAACCGATTGATTTCCGCCGGCATTGGTTGCGTTTGTAGAATACCGTCAATGCGGTAACGAACTTTCATACCGGATTCCTGTGCCTCGATGTGAATATCACTCGCTCCCGCAGCCACGGCCTCTGAAAGAATGTCGTTTACGAGCCGCACAACAGAGGCTTCTTGGGCCATTTGCGCGTCGCCGGACTGGTCCCATTCGAGTTCGTCGAGAACTTCGACCCCATCTTCTTCGGAGCTGGCGGCAAGTAGTCCGTCAATTGTTTCGGCTCCGACGCCGAGATGCGTTTTTACAAGTTTCGCCAGTTCGGACGGAAGTGAAATTACAGCCGAAACGGGTCTACCAACGGCAGCTGAAATTGCGTCTACTGCATGAAGTTCGAACGGATTACCCGTGGCCAGAATAAGCGACCCGTCCGATTCGTTTCCAATTGGAAACACGCCGTATTTGTGGATGAGTTTAATTGGAAATTTGTCAAGGACGTTGCTGTCGATTTCTGATTTCGCCAGATCGATCAGCCGCATTCCGAAAGTGTAAGCAAGGATACGAAACGCTTCTTCTTCAGTTTTAGTTCCGAGAGATGATAAAACCGGACCGAGACGGTTCTCGTTGCTTAGAGATTCGCGCGCAAGTTGAAGCTGCTTCTGGTTGAAAGTCGTGCAACTATTCGAGATTTCCGTAAAAACAAGCATTATTGGTAGGGTCTAGACAGTGAAGATTGCATGAACACATGCCTATTTTACCTCGCAAAATTGGTATATGCAACCTAAATTCCCCAAATTGCACCAAGCATCAGACGTTAAACATATTCTAATACCTAACGTCTGAAATCTAACCCTACGCTCTTCTTGTTCTGGCGCGTTTCTTTTTAATGGTTGACCATTCTTTGGTAAGCGTTTCGAACACTTCAGGGGTTTCGTATCTGACGATTCCGCCGTGTTCGGGCATTGGGCCAATAAGACCACGTAGAACTGGACAACCGCGAATGCTTAGGTCGGAACTGCAGTCGTCGGTTCCAATTTGGGAGTGCCGCTTAAGAATTTCTTCCTCGGAGTCGTAGTCACGGATTTTCAGTTCACCGTCCGTTCCACGAGTTACAACGCGAAAAGTGTACCTTCTCATTTTACTGGTTGTTCAGGATTATGTCGTATTTTTAACGGCTCTATCCCTGCCAGTTTTTGAGAATATCCCATTCCCTCAGTGAGTTTGTCGGCAAATCGGTTCAGATATTTTCAGAAAAAAATTGATATTGATTGCTTTAACGATTTTTCGGATAATCCGCTCTGGTGCAGTTTTCAAAAAATTTAGCTCTTGATTTTTCAGGCGACGTGAAACGGAGTCGGAAAAGTCGAGATGTCGCGCGCAGTTTGGTTTTCGAACCGGCACAAAATTGCGAGTAATTCAATAAAGCCAGAATCAAATGACAATATTAGATAGATACATATTACGTAGTTTTTTGAAGACGTTTTTTCTTTGGTTGTTTTGTTTTATAGGGATTTACGTAATTTTCGACTTGTTCACCAAAATGGACGGATTCATGAAGTCTGGTCGAGGAGTCGTCGGAGTTCTTGAACTGGTCGGGAAATACTATTTGATTCAGTCGTTGCCGTTTTTAGATAAGATTTCGCCGCTGTTGTGTTTGACCTCGGCAATGATAACGATTTCTATGTTAATGCGTCAAAATGAACTTACACCGATTTTGGCAGCGGGTATTTCGCAGGCTCGGATTATTCGACCAATATTGATTGCGGTGTTTATTTTTGTGTTGTTTTCAGCCGCTAATCGTGAAATGTTGTTGCCCGTTTTCATGAACGACATAAACAAAGAACCGAGCGGATACGTAAACGAGACAGGTGAGAACGTAAATGCGTCAACCGATTATCGTTCGCTAATCACAATCAAGGGAGACACTGCGTTTTATAGTGAGCGTCGTATTTCTTTGCCGAGCTTTGATTTGCACGACAATAACATTGCAGTTTACGGTAAAAACTTGTCGGCCGAGAACGCGATTTATCTTCCTGCGCAAGACGGTCACCCTGCCGGTTTTTTAATGAAAAAAGTTACGAAACCTAAAGAAATATTAACTTCAGAAACGTTGAAAATTAACGAAAAACCTGTCATAATAACTCCAAAAGACGCGAGTTGGCTTGAGCCTGATGATTGTTTCGTTGTAACCAATATCCCGTTTGGGTATTTGGCATCAAATTATTCGTGGCGTCAAAATGCTTCGACTTTGGATTTTATTAGTGCGATACGCGGCCAATCTCTGGATATTGGGATGGATATTGAGTCGAGTATACACAACCGCGTGGTGCAACCAATGTTGGATATGACCTTGATTTTTCTGGGACTTCCGATCATTTTGGCAAAGAGTGAACGAAATGTGTTCAAAGCAATGGGAGTTGTAGCACTGGTTGCGTTTTCTTTTGTTGTTGTGCAATATAGCTCGCAATTTGTCGGCAGAAGTTTTGCTTCGCCGGTACTTGGTGCCTGGTTTCCGCTTATGATTTTTGTGCCGATTGCTGCGCATCTGTACAGAAAAATGTTGCAAATATAATGCTGCATTGGTGATGCGTAAAATTTTGTCGTGTTGTACAAGCTGGCATCTTTGGAGAAGTAAAGTAATGTAAGACAGTCGGTTTTTCCAAAAGTTGCACGGCTTCGGATAAACTAGAACTGAAGTAAGCTGGGTAACCGGCGAAGTGGAAGAAGGACCAGAAAAATTTTTCCCCGAAACCTTGATTACCGGAGTCAGTCCGGCAAATTTTGCCATCCTTTTGTTATCAGAATTTCTTAAATTTTCAGCGTTTTATAGCATGCCCCCCTTGTTAATGAAAAAAGCATAGATATATTATGCGGACCTTTGGCACTGGGGCACGGATGTTTTCTTCTTTGTCAGTCAACGAAAATGTGATAATCGTGATAATCACAGAGTAAACTCTTCGTTGAAGCGAGCCTAGGACTTTTGCCTTAAAAACACATTTATGTTGTTTGCAAAATTTTTCCTGGCCGTTACTTGACATGGTAACATTCAGCATTACAATAGTGCCTTTCCTCTCGCATTGTGTTTGCGGCAGGTGTTACTTGGCAATTAGGAATCGGAAAACAACGGAGACGAACCGTGACAGTATCGGGCAATGAAGTAATACGAATCCGGATGGAAGCATACGATCATGCAGTGCTTGACATGAGTGCTAGCGAAATTGTAGATACGGCAAAGCGAACAGGTTCAGTTGTTCGTGGTCCTATTCCGCTTCCTACAAGAGTTGAACGATACACCGTTCTGTCTAGCCCGCACGTCGATAAAAAGGCTCGCCAGCAGTTCGAGATTAGAACTCACAAACGGGTAATTGATATTGTTCAAGCGACGGCGAAAACAATTGATGCGCTTAATAAGTTGACGCTTCCGGCAGGTGTAGATATTAAGATAAAAGCAACTGGATCACGGTAGTTCTGGTTGCGGTAACTAAGCTCTTTGCGGGTTAGGCCAACAGAGGTAACTGTATTTAATAACATAAGAAATAAGGCGGACATACAATGGGTATTGGATTGCTCGGACAAAAAGTTGGGGTTACTCAGCTTTATACTGAGACCGGTGAAGTGATTCCGGTTACGGTCATTCAGGTTGGCCCGTGCCATGTTCTTCAATTGAAGAGTCAACAGCGAGATGGTTACGAAGCGGTCCAGCTCGGTTTTAAAGATTTGCCCCGTAGACTGGCAAGTAAAAGTCAACGTGGTCATGTTGCAAAAATAGAAAGTAAAAGACAAAAGGCGCACGCAGCTGCAGGAATTGAAGTTTTGCCGAAAGCAGATTGCGAACCGAAGCGTCACATTAAAGAATTTCGTGTTTCGATTGAGGGTTATCAAGTCGGTCAGGAAATTTGTGTCGATCTGTTCGACGACGTGTTGTCAGTTGATGTCACAGCTACGAGTAAGGGTTCAGGTTACTCTGGTGTCATGAAAAGACATAATTTTGCTGGTCAACGTGCAACGCACGGTGTGAAAAAGTGTCACAGACATTTAGGTAGTACTGGTTGCAGTGCTTTTCCGAGCCGTGTTCCTAAAGGAAAGAAGATGCCTGGCCAGTATGGTAACGACAAAGTTACTATTAGAAACCAAAAAGTAGTATTAGTCGATAAAGAAAATAATTTGCTGTTAATTCGTGGTGCTGTTCCTGGGCCAAGTGGTGGACTGGTTACAATCAAACCGACGAATTTTCTTCCGGCCCCGAAAACCAATAAGTGGCGGCTGGACAAATAGTGTTTTCAAATCGTTCAGTACGAAGATTATTGAAAGAAACAATTTTGTTAGCTTTAAGGTATACAAATGGTCAGTTTGCCACTTTACGATAAAAAAGGTGTACAGGTCGGTACTTATGACGTCGATCCTGCTACAATAGCACCAAAAATTAATAAGCAGTTGATGCACGACGCTGTAGTTATGTACCAAGCTAACCTTCGTCAAGGTTCGGCAAAGTCAAAAACAAGAGCTGAAGTGGCAGGAGCCAAGAAAAAAATGTACCGCCAAAAAGGCACAGGTCATGCTCGTGCTGGACACAGACGAAGTGGTGTCAGACGTGGTGGTGGTCACATTTTTGCAAAGCAGACAAGAGATTGGTATTATAGATTGCCGAGAAAAGCTCTTCAATTGGCTACAAGAATGGCTTTGTCGACAAAAATAACTGACGAACAAATCAAGCTGATTGATGAATTGAAGCTTGCAGAACCAAAGACCAAAGTAATGGCTACAATACTTGGTGCTTTGAAAATTAATGGATCGGTTTTAATTGCAATCGATACATACGACGTAAATGCTTATAAGAGTGCCAGAAACATTGAGGGAGTTAGAATCCTTCCGGTTTCAGAACTAAACGCATATGAAATTCTCAAGCGTAAAAGTGTCTTGATGACAAAAGCAGCACTTGAATCGTTTGTAAATCCCTAATATCCGTAAGTAATACAATGCCTAGACAGTATGATGTTACAAAAACAGCTCTAAAACTTGAGCCGTACCAAGTGGTCATTAGACCGATTGTGACCGAAAAGGGTTTCCAGCTTGCGGAACACAAGAACATTTACTCTTTCGAAGTTAGCAAAATGGCTAACAAACAAGATGTAAAGACGGCAATTGAGGAACTGTTTGAAGTAAAGGTTTTAGAAGTAAAAATTCAAAACCGAAAAGGAAAAAAACGCCGAACACGTAGACAGATTGGCGAACAAAAATCCTGGAAAAAAGCAATGGTTAAACTAGACGCGGAAAGCCGCATTAACTACTTCTAATAATAACAAGCAATGGGCGTAAAAAAATACAAACCGAATAATGCAGGTCGCCGAAACATGAGTGTCAGCGACTTCGCAGATTTGACACCAGGTGCGGTTCCTGTTAAGTCGTTGCTGCGTAAAAAGATTCGTAGTAGTGGTCGGAATAATCAGGGAGTCATAACTGTTAGACACCGAGGTGGCGGTCACAAGCGTCAGTATCGTTTGATTGATTACCGCAGAAACAAAGATGGTATACCAGCTAAGGTAGTGGAAATTCAGTACGATCCGAATCGAACAGCACGTATTGCTTTACTGCACTATGTTGATGGTGAAAAGAGATATATCATAGCACCTGAGGGATTAAAGGTTGGAGCTATGCTTAACAGCGGTTCAGGTGCAGCACCAGTTGTAGGAAACTGTTTACCGATAGCAGAGATTCCGCCAGGAAGTGAAATTCACAACATCGAATTACTGCCAGGAAGAGGTGGTGTCATGTGTAGAACTGCTGGTTCAAAAGCAACGTTGGTAGCAAGAGAATCAGGTTGGGCACAGTTGGTAATGCCAAGTGGTGAAATCAGACGTGTTCCTTCAGCATGTCGTGCAACAGTTGGAGTTGTTGGAAACGGCGATCAAATGAATATTTTGATCGGCAAAGCAGGAAGAAAGCGTTGGTTGGGAAGACGTCCACATGTTCGTGGTACAGCGATGAACCCGATTGATCACCCGCACGGTGGTGGTGAAGGTAGAACAAAGGGTGGTCGACATCCAGTATCTCCTACAGGTAAGCCGACAAAAGGAACATCGACACGAAAGAAACGTAAGCCAACAAACAAATCGATTATCAGACGTAGAAGAAGCAGAAGATACGGTATTTTGAAACTTTCGTAATTTGCTCATTATCCAAGTCATTTAACTATTAAGCTGATCGAGTATAATTTATTATGAGTAGATCATTAAAGAAAGGTCCTTATGTTGATGCTAAGCTTTTCGCAAAAGTAGAAAAGCTGGATCATGCAAATAAGAAAGAACCGATTAAAACGTGGGCAAGAGCTTGTACAGTAGTTCCTGAATTTGTAGGACATACGTTTATGGTTCACAATGGTAAGGTTCATGTTAAGGTCTTCGTTACAGAAGAAATGGTTGGCCATAAATTTGGTGAATTCGCTCCGACCCGAATTTTCAGAGGTCACGGCGGAAAAGGTAAGAGATAGTCGAAGGAATATCTGAAATTGAGTAGAACTAACTAGCCTGCTAATGGGGTTAGAAATTCATAGGTAAACAGAATAAGTCAAATGTCCTACATAGCGAAACATAGATTTGCCCAGATAAGCCCTCGTAAAGTAAGAGTTTTTGCCGACCTTATTAGAGGCAAGTTTGCAGATGAAGCTCTTGAACTTCTGAGCTGTTACCCAAATAGGGGTGCCAGAATGTTGGAAAAAGTGCTTTCGAGCGCATTAGCAAACGCAGAAGATCAAAGAGCACAAGGAATTCGTAATTTAATCGTTAGTGATGTTAGAATAGATTCAGGGCCACTGTCTCGTAGATGGAGACCCAAAGCAAGAGGTTCGTCGACTGCAATTATTGTTCGTACGTCGCATTTAACTGTTGAATTAGAATAAAACTACTTAGACCACTCCAGAGTACGAGAGAAAAGCAATGGGTCAAAAAGTTAATCCGGTAGCATATAGAACCGGCATTATGGAAGATTGGAAGAGTCGTTGGTATGCGTCCAAACGAGAATTCTCCGATCTCCTTGTGGAAGACAAGAAAATACGCGATTTCATTAAGAAGCGTAAGGACTCGGCTGACCGTCCGTTTTATCCTGCAATAGCTAAAATTGAAATAGAGCGTACAAGAGACGAAGTTAGAGTAATACTGTTTTCAGCCAGACCTGGGGTTTTGATCGGTAGGAAAGGTGAAAAAGTAGAAGAGCTTCAAAACGATCTTCAAAAACTTACTGGAAGACGTATCAATCTGAAAATTGAAGAAGTTGTTAGACCCGAAATTGTCGCGCAGCTCATTGCAGAAGATATTGGCGAACAGTTGGTTAAGAGAGCGAGTTTCAGAAGAACAATGAAGCGAGCAATGGAGCAATCCATGGAAGCAGGAGCCAAGGGCATTAAAATCCAGTTATCTGGAAGACTTGGCGGAGCTGAAATGGCTCGTTGCGAGAAGCAAATTTCAGGTTCAATACCGTTATCAACGCTAAGAGCAAAAATCGATTATGGTTTTGCTGAAGCAAAGATAGCACAGGGCCATATTGGCATTCAAGTTTGGATAAACCAAGGCGATTATAGCGAGGACGACAAAGATGGCGCGAATGCCCAAACGAGTCAAGCATCGAAAAATCCAAAGAGGTCGTATAAAAGGTAACGCGACCCGCGGTAATACCGTGGTATTTGGAGATTTTGGCTTGCAAACATTGGAAGGTGGTTGGATCAATGCTGCAACTATAGAAGCTGGTCGTATTGCAGCCCAACAGTATTTAAGGACCGAGGGAAAACTATATATTAGAATTTTCCCACATAAGTCTATAACGTCAATTCCTCTTGAAACTCGTATGGGTAAAGGAAAGGGCGAGCCAGATTATTGGGCTGCTGTTGTAAAACCAGGAACGGTAATGTATGAGATTTCTGGAGTTCCAGAAGAAACAGCAAAGATGTGTTTTGCTCGTTTAGCTCATAAAATGCCAGTTAAGTGTAAGTTGATAAGACGTAAATTGATGTAACGTTTTATCATGAAAAAACATTTTATTTGCACGTATTATGAAACCCGCCGAACTTAGAGATATGAGCACTGAGCAATTAAACTTAATGCTCAAAGAAGCGAGAGAAACATTCTTTAGATTGCGTTTACAATCCAGAATGGAAAAGTTAGATGCTCCAAGTGAGCTTCTGAAGAATAAGAAACTCATCGCTCGAATACATACTGTACTTTCACAAAGAGAAAAAGCAGTTAACTAATAGAAATTTCTATTTTTAACTGAATAGACGTTTAGATTATAGCGAGAATCAATATGCCGAAAAAGGTTGCTGTAGGTATTGTAACAAGCGATAAAATGAAGAAAACAAGACGCGTCGAAATCGCACGCCTTGTCAAATACCCGAAGTACGGCAAGATCGTTCGAAGACGTACAGTTTGCTACGTACACGATGAGCAAGAACAGTCGTCATTAGGTGATACTGTAGAAATAATTGAGTGCAGACCAATGTCGCACTTAAAACGTTGGAATTTAGTAAGTGTTGTATCAAAAGCAAATATTATTGATGTAGCAGCACTTCGTTTATCAGCAAATGAGGCGAGTAACGCTGAAGCAGCAAGCTAGTTTGTTGAATTGTTTTAGGTTGTTCTGTTTAGCATGTTAAATTTGCAAGCAGTGATTTGTCAATAATCAAATAAAATCGTTATACGGGTGCTTTTATGATTCAAATGCAGACGAGATTGGATGTTGCGGACAACACCGGTGCTAAGGAGTTGTTCTGCATAAAAGTTCTCGGAGGCACACACCGCCGCTATGCAAGAGTAGGTGACATTATTGTTTGCAGTGTAAAGCAAGTTATTCCAGGCAGTAATGTTAAGAAAGGCGCGGTTGTTAAGGCTGTAGTAGTAAGAACTAAAAAATCAGCTCGTAGAGAAGACGGTAGTTACGTCAAATTTGATTCTAACGCAGCGGTTTTAATTGATAACGACAAGAATCCACGTGGAACACGTATCTTCGGAGCAGTCGCAAGAGAACTGAGAGAAGATGGTTTTGTTAAGATAATCAGTCTTGCGAGTGAGGTGGTTTAATAATGAGAATTAATAAAGATGATCTAGTCGTGGTTCTTGCAGGAGCAGACAGAGGTTCTCGTGGAAGAGTCATTTCAGTGAATAGAGAAGCCGAGACTGTCACAGTTGAAGGAATAAATACAGTACATAAACATGTCAAACGTAGTAAAAGAAATCCACAGGGTGGGCGTTTGACAATGGAGATGTCTGTGCCACAATCGAAAGTACAAGTGATTTGTACTAGTTGCAGTAAACCAGCTAGAATCGGAGCGAAGATTCTAGACGATGGAAGTAAGTATCGAGTTTGTAAGAAATGTGGTGCAAGACTAAGCCAAATATCTCCGGCAAAAAACAAGTAACATTGGTCATTTTTGCGTGAGTTGCGCAAATTCCGCAGCAAATTTTATTTAGAGCAAAATGGAACCCAGACTTTTAGAAAAATACAAGAAGACAATTATCTCTAATTTAAAAACCAAGTTTGGAAGAGACAATGTTATGTCAATTCCAAAGCTTGAAAAAATTGTCTTGAATATGGGTGTAGGTGCCTGTATTAACGAAAAGAAATATCTTGAAGAAGCGCTTGATGTTTTGACACAAGTAGCTGGTCAGAAACCAGTAGTTACCAAGGCAAGAAAGTCTATTGCAAACTTTAGATTACGCCAAGGAATGAATATTGGATGTATGGTAACGCTTCGTGGTCAAAGAATGTATGAATTTTTAGACCGCTTGATTTCGATTACATTGCCTCGTGTTCGCGACTTTAGAGGTCTTAACCCTAAGAGTTTTGATGGGCACGGAAATTATAACTTGGGATTGACAGAACATCTGGTTTTCCCCGAAATTAACCCAGATAAGTTCACAAAACCTCAAGGTATGAATATCACTTTCGTGACAAATGTCGAAAGTGACGATGAATCAAGAGAACTGTTGAAAGAATTTGGAATGCCCTTTAGAGTCAGTTCTCAACAAAAATAACAATTTAAAAAATAGTACAATTTTTCGTAGCACACTTGAAGTATTATGGCCAGTAAAGCGAAAATCTTAAAAGCTAATAGAAAGCCGAAATTTTCATCTCGTTCTGAGAACAGATGTCGTTTGTGTGGACGTCCACGTGCAGTATTTCGCAAATTTGGTATTTGCCGTATCTGTTTTCGTGATTTAGCAAACCAAGGTTTGATTCCCGGTGTAAAAAAAGCGAGCTGGTAAAAGGAACAATTATTATGATGACTGATCCGATTGCTGACATGTTGACTAGAATTCGCAACGCAGTACGCGTTGATCAC
>JBOFQC010000767.1:0-11436 GCA_051660725.1 Thermoguttaceae bacterium | reverse complement strand
ACCAGGCCGTTGCATAACGCCAAGAGCGCACGAATCGACACCGTCAGCTTGAGCTTCAGCGGAATACGAAACAGACCCGAGTTCAATAAGAGCGACGTCTTTCAGTTTTAATAATTCACCGTTTTTGCCACGTCTTACGACAATTTCTTCAAATTCCGACACATCCGCAAGACGACCAAGCGTGATGATTGGCGTATTAAACACCTGTCCGGGCGGAACCGGTGCGTCTCCAATACGACCAGAAGCAACCTGTACGTTTTGTTCACGTAAAACATTAATCACGTCCTGCACCGAAAGCCCCCGTGCGGCCATTATTTTCGGGTCGAGCCAGATACGCATACTGAAGTCTTTGGTGTTGAAAATCATAACACTTCCGACCCCCGGAACACGTGAAAGCGTGTCTTTTACGTACAGGTTCGTATAGTTTGCCAAATATATCGGACCACGTTTTTCCTTGTATCCGCCGTCAGTTTCCTCGTCTTGAACTCCGGCAATCAGTTCTTCATCCTGATGACTTTCCTTTTTATGCTTTTTCGGTGAGAAAATCGTAATGCCGACTTTTTCAAGCATACGAGTAAAATAGTTACCCTCAATGGTCGATTCTTTAAGGAGTCGATCACCATTTTTGAGCATTGTTTCAGCGTCTACAATACTAAGAAACAGCACGATATTCGTGGACTGTTTTCGTACATTAACACCTTGTCTTCTTACGTCGTCCGGCAACTGCGGTTCCGCGGCTTTTACACGGTTCTGCACGTTTACCGTTGCCATGTCAGGATTTGTGCCTACTGCAAAAGTGACCGTAATGGTACAAGTACCGTCACTTGTACACGTGGAAGACATGTACAACATATCATCAACGCCGTTGACCTGCATTTCAATTGGAATACAGACTGCGTTGACGACGTCTTCGGCACTAACCCCTGGGTAATTGGCAGTAATCGAGACCGTAGGCGGCACAATATCAGGAAACTGCGCCACTGGCAAGCTCGACATTGCCACAATACCGACTAGCAGAATGAACAGAGAGATTACGCAAGCAAAAACAGGACGATTTATAAAAAAGTGAGCAAACATATATTAAGGCTTTAGACGTTAGGCATTAGATATCAGAGTACAGGCATGATCTGCCCCGGAGCCGAAGCTCACTTACTGATCTGTGTTTAAGTCGGAGTTTTCGTTTTTCGGGCTATTCAAAGGTTCAGAGCCCGTGTCGCCTTCTGGCGGTAATTTCTTTATCTCCGATTCGTTAATCTTCATTTTCTCATCGTACTCTTCTTTTGTAAGCGGTTCGACTTCTGAATCAACACGCGCTTTTTGGACACCTTCGTAGATATATCTCATACCGGGCTTCATGCCTTTAAGAATAACCCGCATACCGTCATCGAGTAACGGGCCGAGTTTTACGTCCTGGCTCCTGACAATATTGTTTTCGTCTACCAAGAGCACAAACTTGGAGTTCAGGTTGGAGTTAATCGCTGTTTCACGAACAATCACGGCTCCCGGTAGCATTTCAGTTGGAATACGAATCCAGCAGGTTTGCTCAGGAAAAATCATGTAATCCGGGTTCGGCAGAATACCACGTAAAGTAATTTTTCCTACTAATGGTTCAAGTGTATTGTTTACAAGCTCAATTGTACCTTCATGCGGGTAAGGAGTCTCGCCATTTTTCGGATTATCAAGAACAGAAACTAAAAATCTGGTTCCCACTCCTCTACCTTCCGGCGAAACGTCAACATTCAGCACTTGGGGCGAATTGGTGTTGGGGTTGTCGAATTTACGTTCTTCAGCGGTTGGGTTATGCGAGTCGTAAATCTTTGTACGTTCTTTGTACATTCTGGCCTGCATTGCATTAAAATCGGCGTCAGAAATGTCGAAATAGACGAAAAGCGGGTCCATTTTCGCAACGTTGATAAGCGTAATGTTCGAACTACCCGGACCGACGAGGTTGCCAATATCAACAAGGTTCGGACCGGTTTTGCCCAAAACCGGCGAATTTATCGTTGTGTAACTCAAGTTCAATTTCGCCTTATCAATTGCAGCTTCCGCTTGCTTTATTGCGGCAACCGTTTGCTGGTAGTTGGCAAGATTCGTCTGATACTCTTCCGGCGAAATAGTTTGCGAATCAAATAAATCTTTGGCGCGTTTCAGGTTCGCTTTTGCGAGAATCTCGCTGGCAATATTACTTTCCAATTGCGCTTCAACCGATTTGAGCGTTGCGATGTAATCAGTCTGCTCAATAACGAAAAGTGGTTGCCCTTCCTGCACAATGTCGCCCGGCTTGAACTTTATTTGCTCAAGTATACCAGTTACTCGCGCGGGAATGTCAACTTCCTGTGAAGATTTCGCTAGGCCATGTGTTTCGATATAAAGCTGCACATCACGGGTTTCAGACACATCCACCACGACAACAGCCGGAGGCATTTCCGGTCTTTTCGGCGGTCCACCATTTTTACATCCAGTTACTGAAGAAAATAATAGCAGTACGACAAGCATACTGATTAGTGACAATTCTTTTAACAATTTACTTTGAGTGTTTAGATACATGTTTCAAATTCTGATTTGCTAAAGTTGATAGCACGAAAAGAAGCTTCAAGATTACATTTTATACTGAACAGTGTAAAAATCAATCGGTGTGCGCAGGATAGAAGAATCCTGGGTGCAGTCCGCTAACACGTTTCATTTTTATGGCGTTTATGAGAACTTTTTTACCAGACGCTTACGTCCCACAATCAATAACACAAATCATAGGTAGTACAGTTTCTCCGAACCGTAGCGACATTCGGAGAAAGTCGCCTACCAAACATCGCCTGGCAATTTATGTTAGCACCAATCCTTGCTCTGGAGTTTAGCTACAACGCCGAGCAGGGCTCGGCGGCTAACCCCAGCACGTATTATTTGCTTTTACTGCGTCCCGATGTTGCCATCTGGGATAATATCAAATGTAATGTTTTGCGTTATGCAATTATCCGCATATTCTATTTCAATCGCAGGCAATACAAATGGAACCGTCCCCGGCATAAAAAAATGTAAGTTCTTAAAAAACAGGTTTTTAACCGGCTCTTCATTATCCTTGTCTCCTTGAATAATTGCGATTTGCCTTGCCCTGGGCACTACTGCTTCAATTGATTCGGCAGTTTCCTTTTTTCGGAGACGGTAATAAATCTTTTGATTTTCAACATCTAAACACCAAGAGCCCGGTTCGGAAAAAACATCCGAAGACGCATTTGGGGGTTCAGTAAAAGCAAGATGCTTGGCAGGCATTTTGTTTACAACCAGCTCGGAAAAATCCCATTTTACGCCCGGTACAGCTTCCTGCTCCGGCACTCCTTCTTCCGCTGGTTTTGCTTCGACTGGTTGAACAAGATACGGAACATCAGCAACGACAACACCGGTTTTCACCGAACCACTGTTAATTTCCAGCGGAGCCCAACCAGAAATTTTTCGCCCTGTAGATACCGTTACTTTTTCTCCAGTTGATGCGGAATATGTCACGGAAAACTTATCCGTACCTCCGTCAAGTGGTCCGAACTTTAACGGTTCTGCTATTTCGTAAGTGCCGGCCCTTAAAAAAACGTACCGTTTACCATTACCTTCTTTTCGGGAATTCCGAATCGCTTCCTGCGCTCGGCCAATTGTCTTAAACGGCTTAGCAGCTGAACCAATGTTCGTGTCATCACCCGTTTGAGAAACATAAAAAGAAATTATTCTGTCAGCCCCAATACATACATTATCCCAGCTCGTCACCGCAAATAACAGCGGCAGAAGCAACAGAATAATCATTTTTTTCCTTGTAATCCAACAAGGATGATGTTGGGCTATCAACAAAACAACTATGAAAAATAAAATATTTATGAAACCGTAACAAAGCCTATTCAAACAGATGCGAGGCCCGTCAATCAACGAAACACCTCACGCGAAAGTATAGCATTTATATCAAGAATATCAAGAAATTTTGTTCAACAAAATTTCTTCCAACTTTTTGCCGAATTCCTGTTCTCCGGCAAGAAACTCCACCTCGACCATTACGGCCCAAAGTGGAAAACCGCTAAGATTTTGTTTGCGAATTTTTACGGCGTCTTTCAGTGTACAAATTATTGCCTTTGCCCTATTTTTTTCCGCAATATCTGCGATTCCTTTTAGGTCAGCTTCCGTATATTCGTAATGATCGGCAAAAGTAGCAAATTCCGCAACTTCCGCACCGCAATTATCCAATGTTTTCCTAAACGCAACGGGACGACCAATACCGCAAAAAGCAACGACTTTTTTATTCTCAAGCCAATTTATCGAACAACTTTGTTCCGCAGAGAAAACACCGGATTCGCTGGTCGCGTTGACAACTCCCAATTCGCTTGACGAATTTGACGAATTTACAGATATTCCGTTAACCTCGTAAAACGAAACCAAACGGCTCGGCTTATGAGCTATTTCGCCCCAAACAACATTTGGCGCAATTTGTTTTACCCGATCACGGACCTCCTGGCGTTTGGACTGCGAAACCAAATCGCTTCTCGAAAGTAGCACAATTCCACTTCTGGCAAGTGAATCCAGTGGTTCACGGAGTGTACCGCGAGGAAAAACCCTATTCAAGCCAAACGGATCAAGTGCGTCGAGAAGTACAATATCAAGATCACGAGTAATTTTACGGTTCTGGAAAGCGTCGTCCAAAATAATAAGATCACGTTTATTTTTACTCAGCAAACTCAAACTTGCAGAGACCCGATCCGGCGACTGCTCGTGCGGCACACTCGGAAACCGCAGTTGAAGTTCTTTGCCCTCGTCGTTTAGTTCGTTACATTTTTTGCCGTGCGCATTTTTACCGTATCCGCGGCTTACAAGGCCCGGACGAAGTTTGCGGTCAAGACACCATTTCGTAAGATACGCAACCATTGGGGTCTTGCCGGTACCGCCAAGTGTTAGATTTCCAACGCTAATAACCGGTACTCCGACAGAAGATGAACGGAACACACCTTTCTCATACAAGAAATTTCGCAGCCGCATAACCCACGAATACGGAACCGAGATACAAGTAAGCAAGGCCCGAAGCGCTGTTGCACTCGGACCTTTTCGCTTTCCTTCAATGAGTTCGTAAAAATACTCGGCTTTCATGGTCGGACATTATTCGTTATACATCAACCAACTACGCCACCAAGATTAAATTGCATACTTGGAAACGCTGATCTAGGATCAGCGGCTAAACATAATTGACAAATTAAAATTTGGCTGTTCGCTATTCGGCACTGGTGTATTCGTCCCAACTCTTGATCTTGAGCGAATCCCGGTTGCTTCGGCAAATCGCCTGCAAAAATGCCGAGGCTAATCTGGCGTTTGTCAAAAGCGGTATGTTGTAGTCAACCGCACCACGACGAATCGCGTAATCGTTTGAAAGTTCCAAGCTCGACAAATCTTTCGGAATATTCACGACCAGATCAACTTTTCGGTCTCTGAGCAGATCAAGTGCGTTTGGATGCGAATCTTCGTCCGGCCAACCGACCACTTCGACGTTTATACCGTTTTCTGCCAAAAACATTGCGGTTCCACGAGTTGCGTAGATTTTATAACCCGCTTCCGACAACATCCGGCACTCACCGAGAAGTTCGACTTTCGCTTTCGCCGGTCCAGTCGAAAGAAGGATGCTTTTCTGCTTCGGGAACCTGTAACCAACCGAGAGCATTGATTTTAGAATCGCTTCGTAGAAATCTTCGCCAATGCACCCGACTTCGCCGGTTGACGCCATTTCGACACCAAGTATCGGGTCGGCCTTTGCGAGCCGTGAAAAACTGAATTGGGGTGCTTTGATTCCGACGTAATCAAGTTCAAACGACGATTTGTTCGGTTTCTTGACCGGCAAACCGAGAATCGCTTCCGTTGCCAATTCGATCAAGTCCATTTTAAGCACTTTCGAGACAAACGGAAAGCTGCGCGAAGCACGCAAATTACACTCGATTACTTTGATGTCGTTTTCCTTTGCCAGAAACTGCATGTTAAACGGCCCGGAAATTTTAAGGGCCGACGCAATTTTACGGCTGATCCGTTTGATGCGACGAATGGTTTCCACGTACAACTTTTGCGGCGGGAACACAATTGTTGCGTCACCTGAATGCACGCCGGCAAATTCAACGTGTTCTGAAATTGCGTAAGCGATTACTTCGCCGTTACTTGCAACCGCGTCTACTTCGATTTCCTTCGCATCTTCCACAAATTCGGAGACAACTACCGGATGCTTTTTGGAAACGTTTGCCGCAAGTGTCAGGAAGTGGTCGAGTTCCTGTTGGTTCGACACGACATTCATTGCTGCACCGCTTAAAACGTAAGACGGGCGAACTATTACCGGAAACTTCACTTCGTTTACGAAATCGTGGATTTCTTCGAGTGAAGTCAGCTCTTTCCAACGGGGCTGGTCGATTCCCAACTTGTCGCAAAGCGAAGAAAATTTGTGTCTGTCTTCCGCCTGATCAATTGAAATCGGCGAAGTGCCGAGAATCGGAACTTTTTGGTCGTACAACCGAATCGCAAGATTGTTCGGCGTCTGACCGCCAGTCGAAACCACAACCCCTTTCGGCTGTTCAAGTTCGGCAATGTCAAGCACTCGTTCCAGCGAAAGTTCGTCGAAGTAAAGCCGGTCACAAATGTCGTAGTCGGTTGACACCGTTTCCGGGTTACAGTTAATCATAATCCCGGTGTAACCGTGTTTGCGAATCGCTTTTACAGCACCGACGCAGCACCAGTCGAATTCAACTGAGGAACCGATACGGTAAGCACCGGAACCGAGTACCACTACGCTTTTATCGTCGCGTGGAAAATCAATGTCATGTTCCGTTCCGTGATACGTCAGATACAGGTAGTTCGTCTTGGCCGGATATTCGCCGGCAAGCGTGTCAATTTGCTTGACAACCGGGGTAATGCCGCGTTTTTTACGCTCTTCACGAGCTGCAAGTACCGCTTGGTCAAGGTCCACTTTACCGTGAAGCACTGATCTGCCGATTTGGAAATCCGAAAAACCTTTTTTCTTAGCTGTGCGGAAAAGTTCGTCCGGAATATCTTCAAGTGCCGTGTATTTCTTGAGTTGCTCATTTGTTTCGTAAATGAGACGTAACTTTTCAAGGAACCAGCGGTCAATCTTCGTCAGTTCGTACATCCGGTCAATTGTGTAACCTTCCTGAAACGCCTGGGCAAGCGCAAACATTCGGGAATCAGTCGGATTTGCAAGTGCGTCGTCGAGATCATCAAAACTCAGGTCACGGTTGGCAACGAATCCGTGCATACCTTGTCCGATCATTCGGAGCCCTTTTTGAATCGCTTCCTCGAAAGAGCGACCAATTGACATTACTTCGCCGACGCTTTTCATGCTGGAGCCGATCTGTTTCGAGACTCCTTTGAATTTCGAGAGGTCCCAACGCGGCAACTTCACAATGATATAATCCAAAGCCGGCTCAAAACATGCCGTTGTCATTTGCGTAATCGAGTTCGGCAGTTCATGCAGACCGTAACCGAGAGCGATTTTCGCGGCAACCATCGCGAGCGGATAACCGGTAGCTTTCGACGCAAGTGCCGAAGAACGGGAAAGCCGGGCGTTGATTTCGATTACTCTGTAATCTTCGGAGTACGGATCAAGTGCGAACTGAATGTTACATTCGCCGACGATTCCGACGTGTTCAATGATCCGAATCGCGATTTCACGGAGCTTCTGGTTTTCCGAAGCACTGAGCGTCTGCACCGGAGCGACAACGATACTTTCACCGGTGTGGATGCCGAGCGGGTCGAAGTTTTCCATGCTCGCAATTGTAAAACAGTTCCCGAACCTGTCACGGACGAGTTCGTATTCGATCTCTTTCCAACCGCGTAGAGACTTCTCGACGAGAACCTGGCCGCTGAAAGCGAGTGCTTTTTTCACCATTGTGACGAGCTGTTCCTCGTTGTCACAGAAGCCGGAACCTTGACCGCCAAGTACGTAAGCTGCGCGAATAATCACCGGGTACTGCAGTTCAGCTGCCGCTTTCACCGCGTCTTCAACCGTTGTAACAGCGTGGCTGGCAATTGTTTTTACGTTGATTTCGTTGAGCCGTTGGATGAACAGGTCACGATCTTCGGTGTCGATAATTGTTTGAACCGGTGTACCGAGTACGCGAACCCCGTATTTTTCCAAGACGCCGGATTTGAACAGCTCAACGCCGCAGTTCAACGCCGTTTGACCGCCGAAAGCGAGTAGGATTCCGTCCGGATTCTCTTTTTCGATAACGTCGGTAACGAATTCAGGTGTTACAGGCAAAAAATAAACCCGATTTGCAATATCCTGTGATGTTTGGATAGTCGCAATGTTCGGGTTAACTAGAATCGTTTCAATTCCTTCTTCGCGGAGAGCTTTCAGGGCTTGTGAACCGCTGTAATCGAACTCCCCGGCTTCACCGATTTTAAGTGCGCCGGAGCCGAGAACGAGCACTTTTTTAAGACCGTGTTGAACCATTGTTATTATTTTGTTGGGGTGCAGGTTGTTTTTATTTGAACGAAATAATTTTGTCTGGCATCAGATTATTTTTCTGTATTTAAAGTTAGCCGCCGAGCCCTGCTCGGCGCTTCTTCCCCCCGGAGCAGGGCTCCGGGGCTAACAAATTTATCTATTTTTTAATCGTTTTCACAAACATATCGTAAATGTTTTCGGAGTTTTTCGGCCCGCCGCAATTTTCCGGGTGGAACTGCGTACCGAAAAACGGAGCGGTTTTGTGCCGGATTCCTTCGCAGGTTTTGTCGTTGAGGTTCACGAACCACTGTTCCCAGCCGCTGGCGAGTCCAAGCGGATCAAGTGCGTAACCGTGATTCTGCGGTGTAACGTGCGTCCGATCCGTTCCACACTGCTGAACCGGCTGGTTGCTCGTGTGATGCCCGAATCTAAGCCGAAATGTTTTCGCGCCCGCAGCTTTGCCGAGCAGCAAATTTCCAAAGCAAATTCCGAAAATCGGTTTGCCGATTTTTATCGCTTTCTGAATGTTCGCAACCGTTTCTTCAGCAGCACTCGGGTCGCCGGGGCCGTTGCTGATTACGAGTCCGTCATAATTCATTGTTGTGAAATCGTGATTCCACGGAACCCGAACCACTTTTACGCCGCGACTTGTCAGCGAACGGATCACGTTGTTTTTAACGCCGCAATCTACGAGAACCACGGTTGGCGTTTTTCCGTTATTTCCAGCGGTTGCTGTTGGTTCGTATTCGATTACTTCATTGCAACTGACTTCTGCGACGAGATTTTTATTCGCCGGTTTTTCATTTGCGGCAACCCCTTCGATCAGGATTTTACCAGACATAGTGCCTTTATCCCGAAGATGTTGTGCCAAGGCACGGGTGTCAACACCAGTAATTGCCGGAACACCTTCTTCGGCAAGCCAATCGCCGAGGCTGCGAACAGCGTTCCAGTGCGAATACTGCGGTGAATACTCGGAAACGATTAAACCGTTAACCCATATTCTTTTAGACTCGAAAAACTTTTGGAGACCATTTTCTTCGGCTTGCGGCGGCACACCGGTGTTACCAACCAACGGCCAAGTCAGCGTCAAAATCTGACCTGCCAAAGTTGGATCGGTAAGGCTTTCGCAATACCCGACCATTGTCGAATTAAAAACGACTTCACCAGAACAGCTGGTCGTCGGGCTCGTGGAACCAAAAGAAAAACCATGAAATTCGGTCCCGTCTTCGAGGACCAATCGTGCTACGGACGGAGCAGATAAATTAGATGCCATCACGTTTTAGGATGAGGGAAAGTGTTATAGCGGAGCTGTAAGCGCCAAGTGCGGCTTGAGCTGTGTCCAAAAACGTGCTCATTCTAGCGTAAGTGGTCTCGCTGTCAATATGTCCCGCAAGAAAGAATTGGTATTTGTGTGAAATACGAGCCGGAAGTGAAGCGTAGCGGAACTTCCGGGTTTAAGCCCGCAAGTTTCACTTCGTTACACTTGCGGCTCGTGTGCAATATATTGACCAGTTGCGAAATAAGTGTAGGATAAATATTATTAACGCAAACCATTTTCTCACTATTCCGAAAAAACTTAACGGAGAACCCAATACCAAAATGCCTAGAATCGTATTACTTGACCCAATTTCTGAAGACGGAAAAAAACTGCTTGATTCTGCACAAGGAATCGAATACGAAGAACGTACCGGCCTGAAAGGTGAAGAACTCAAAAAAACCCTTGCAGAATTTGACGGAGCAATTTGCAGAAGTGGTGTCAAAATCACGGCGGAATCACTTGCCGGCAACACCCGGTTAAAAGCAATTGCCCGAGCTGGCGTTGGAGTCGACAATATCGACACGGCTGCTGCGACTCGTCAGGGTATCATTGTCATGAACACACCCGGCGGTAACACCGTTTCAACGGCAGAACAAGCTTTTGCGCTCATGCTCGCCCTGTCACGTAACATCCACCCCGCTTATCAGGCATTGGTTGAAGGCAGGTGGGACCGTAAAAATTTTACAGGTTCGCAGCTTGCTGGCAAAACTATAGGTATAGTAGGCATGGGGCGTATCGGTCAGGTCGTGGCCAAGTTTGCAAAAGCGTTCGATATGAAAGTGATTGCTTACGATCCGTTTTTGAATGCACAACGTGCCCAGGAACTTGGCGTTTCGTCAGTTGACACGTTCAAAGAAATGCTTCCGTTGATTGATTATTTGACGGTTCACACACCGCTTAATGACGCAACAAAAGGCATTTTCGGTAAAAAAGAACTCGAACTGATTAAACCGGGAGCACGGCTGATAAACTGTGCCCGGGGCGGCATTTACGAAATCGACGCACTCGTTGAAGGTTTGCAAAGCGGGAAACTCGGCGGTGTCGCTCTGGACGTTTTTGAAGAAGAACCGTGCACCAATAATCCGCTGTTCGGAATGAAAAACGTAGTCTGCACCCCACACCTCGGTGCCAGCACTGAAGAAGCTCAGTCAAACGTCGCACTTGAAGCAGTGGAACTTTTGGTCGATTACTTTTCCAACGGTATCATTAAACAAGCGGTCAACTTTACTCCACTTGATCCGGAAACGCTCAAAAGTTTACGTGGTTACCTTGACGTCGCGTTCAGACTCGGCGTTTTGGTGGCGCAAACCATTAAAGGCGCACCTGATGTTTGCCGCATGAAATACCGCGGCGACGTTTGCAAGAAAGACACCACTTTGATATCAGCGGCTTTTGCGGCCGGCTTGATGTCAACCGCCCTTGAACAGGACGTGAACATCGTCAGTGCGGTGTCACTTATGAAAGACCGCGGAATAGAATTAGCGGAGGAAAAGTCGTCCGAAATAGGCGATTTCAGCTCGTTAATCACAGCCGAAATCGTAAGCGGATCAGTAACCACGTCGTACGGCGGAACGCTTTTCGGAAATTCAATGCCGAGACTCGTAACCATAAACGGTTGCAGACTCGAAAGTTACCTTGACGGTACATTATTGATTTTCAA
>JBOFQC010000766.1:0-2817 GCA_051660725.1 Thermoguttaceae bacterium | reverse complement strand
TCCTACGATTCGCACGACCCGGATGATGCGCTGGAACTCGGGTATTTAACCGAATCGGACCTTGACGTCGGCAGTGCTTTGTGGCGTCGTGCTGCAATGACGGTGTCAAAACGTTGGGCCAATCTGACACCGGGCGAATTCCGCCGTGCCGTTATTCACTGCTTGATTGATTTGCAGGTAAACGACCTGTATGAAAACACGAAAAAGAATCTTGAAAGTAACGGTATTGTTTCATTACAGCAGGTTTTGGATTCGGATATTTTGGTCGAACAGAGTAGTGAGGTGAACGAACAGAAAAAGGAACTCGAAAAATTCCTATTCGAACGGGTATACCGACACCCGAAAGTACTCGAATACCGTAAAAACGTTATTGTTATAGTGGAAACGCTGTTCGAACGTTTTCTCCGTAATCCAGATATGCTGCCTATTCGTTACCAATTGGTGCTTGAAAACGAGGGAACGCAGCGGGCTGCTGCCGATTATATTGCCGACATGACAGACCGTACCGCAAAGGCAATGAAATACGCCTCAGAACTGTAGTTCGAGGCAGGCCTCTGGTAAGAAACATAAACGTCTATACCGGAGCCCGGTATGGGCGGTGCGCTTCGCGTGAAGTGTTCCGCCTCCCGTTGGTCGGCTCTTTTCCCGTGTTTTTCAATGTTTGGAACTGATTATCCTCTGTTATCCCAACATTTGAAAACATGCAATTTTTCCGAGCAACAGTATAAACGTCAAACATCTAACGTCTACTCTCCTCCCCCATGCCTGATTTCAGTCTGAAAAAAACTGACCGGATACGGAAACAAGACGAGTTTCAAAAGATTTACAAACTTCGTCGTAGTGTGTCAGATTCGTTTTTGATTTTATATGTATTTCCGAACGGATTGAGTAAAACGCGGCTCGGCATGTCAGTTTCCCGAAAAGTCGGCAACGCTGTTGTGAGGAATAAATGGAAAAGATTGATTCGTGAACAGTTTCGGTTAAATAAACATACTTTGCCGGTTGGATTTGATTTTCTGTTTATTCCGAAACCGAAGACAGCTCCGATTCCTTTTCAACGTGTCGGACTTTCTTTACGCAAGCTTATTGAGCGGGTAATGAAAAAATTTTTCTCTGACACTTGATTTTGTAGGCGAAACGGGAATAATATTCGTTGTGTGTAATATTATACTGGCACTTTATGTTCTTGTTAGACAAACAAAAGATAAATCAGGCGAAGAAAACACACAGTGTTTGAACAAATTGCATTCTAAACAGGAAAACCAAAACTCAATAACCAAACCCAATAACCCCCAAAAAAAGGACAAAAAAATGGCCAAATGGACGAGAAAACAAATAGCCGACACAATTGATCACGCAGCACTTAAGCCGACGATGACGGACAAGGATATTATCGAACAGTGCGAACTAGGCAAAAAATACGCAGTGGCAAGTGTTTGCGTACGACCAAGCGATGTAGCACTTGCGGCAAAGTGCTTGGCTGGCAGTCCGGTTCCGGTCTCTGCGGTCATTGGATTTCCGCACGGTTCCAACCGCCCGGAAGTGAAAGGGCTTGAAGCGAAACTCGCAATTGAAGACGGTGCAAAAGAACTCGATATGGTTATGAATATCGGTAAGTTTCTTTCCGAAGACTACGAATGGGTCAAACGTGACATTGCCGCAGTTGTCGCAGAAGCTAAACCACGTGGCGTACTTGTGAAAGTAATTCTCGAAACATGTTATTTATCGCCGGAACAAATTGCAAAAGCGTGTGAACTTTCCCGTGAAGCCGGAGCGGATTATGTAAAAACCTCGACTGGATTCGCTGACGGAAGTGCCACCCCGGAAGCAATTGATATTATGATGAAAACAGTCGGTGACACAATGGGCGTCAAAGCTTCCGGTGGTGTCAGGTCTTACGCAATCGCATGTGGTTTCCTTGACCAGGGTTGCAAACGGCTTGGCAGTGCTGGTGGCACCGCTTCGATTCTCGGCGACGCCCCTGAATCGTCTGACGGGTACTAAACCAACACGAGCCGGAAGTGGAGCGGCAGTGATGCAAACTCTGGCGCGCAACTTCCGGGTATTTCATGGCAAAACCAAAAAATTTCTTTTTGGGCGAAACCGACAATTGTATATTATTATCATATAAACGTCGTAAATGTCAGTAAAACCAGCGTTTACGCTTGTCGAACTTCTCGTTGTCATCGCAATAATCGGTATTCTGATCGGTCTGCTTTTGCCTGCGGTTCAAGCTGCTCGGGAATCAGCAAGACGGATGCAGTGCACGAACAACCTGAAACAAATTGCATTAGCGGCTCACAATTACGAAAGCACTTGGCGAACGTTTCCGCCGAGTGTCACGATTAGTGGTATCACGGGTCAGTTTGCTAACTCCGGTGAAAGTTTCAGTGCCGTGGGACGGGTGATGCCGTACATTGAACAAGCAAGCCGAATTGACGGAAACACGGCAGTTGCTGAGGCGAAATCAATGCGGCATCCGGCGTTTACATGCCCTTCCGAAGTGAATAACACCGCCAGGACGACGAGTAGCGGCTGGTATCCGGTAAATTACGGATTCAACGCCGGGACATGGCGTATTTGGACGCCGTACTTGCGGACAAGTTACAGTGACGGTGTCATTTATCCGAATTCATTTTTAAACGTGGTACCAGACGGACACAGCAACACATTATTACTTGCCGAAGTGAAAATGTTCACTCCGTATGTTCGCGGAGTTGGACCGTCATCAGGTTCGCCAAATCCGGCGGCACCCGGTGTCGTACCAATTGACAAACCGGAAGCACCTGATCCGACAACGACTCACGGACTCACGAC
>JBOFQC010000765.1:0-20561 GCA_051660725.1 Thermoguttaceae bacterium | reverse complement strand
ACCATAACGTAATCGCCAGTAGGTCCTGCCATGTTATTCAGGCCGGAAGAGTGTGAGTTGCCGCCACGTCGACTTGGACACTTCATATACGAAACCGAGGAAAACGAACGCAGATCATCTGCATTTGCCAAAACGCCGTTCCACCAGGGACTGGCGGTTGAGTCGTCGGCAAAATTTCCCGCACGCCAATCACCGGAAGTACCGTCAACCATCATAAACATCCGGTTGACACCAACGCCACCGCCATGGTATTGTAAACCGCAGTTCCAACGGTCAGTCGTCGTAAACGCAAGATCGTATAGCGCAGTCTGCTCAAGGTACGGAAATATCAGCACAAAAAGTGACGCGCGACCACTACTAATTGCCGCAGGTGGGAGAACTCCATGCGCATCGTGAAAGTTATGCACGGCGAGTCCCATTTGTTTGAAATTGTTTGTACACTGCATTCGCCTTGCCGCCTCGCGAGCAGCTTGAACTGCGGGCAAAAGAAGTGCTATTAAGATACCGATAATCGCAATAACAACGAGAAGTTCAACAAGAGTAAACGCCGTGGCTTGCGTCTTGTCTCTCCTTCTAAACAGTTTAGATTCATTTGACGGACTCATTAAATTCTCCTTTCAAATAATAGATAGATTATTGAATAAAAACTACTATACTATATATGTATATGTCAAAATGCCGAAGCCGGTACGACAACGGTCTGCATCAGGAATCAAATTTTTGAAAAAATAAGTAAACCGTATTGTGAAAACATCAGTAAATCATCTACTGAATATTTGTGTATTTTTCCAAATATTTCAAATACAAACGGTATTCATCCAGCGAAACTCCGGGCGGTGTCTGATGATCCACACTTGGGATGAATCCACCTTGTTTAACAATTGGAACTATTCGTTCAAACTCGTTTTCCAAAGCCGTGACACCTTTATTCATTACCATTTTGTTATAATGACCTATCATTAACAACTCAGGGAATTTATTCCTCAAAGCCATTGCGTCCACACCAGCTTGACGTTCAAGGGGCAATACGCCGTTAATACCTTCTCGTAACAACCACGGTACCATTAGCGTAACGTCACCGTCAGTGTCAGCAAAAATAAACGAGCCCATTTCTTGAAGACGTGGTACGATTTTCCGGTAATAAGGGGCAACGAATTCGTCGAAAATCTTTTCCGATATCATAGGCCCGTGATTGTATGACATGTCTTCAGCAATCGTCGTAAACACAGGTTTTCCAATATGTTGTATCTGCTCCAAGAGTTTTAAGTTAAATTCTGTAAGATCACTATTTATTTTATGTATCAACTCCGGCTGGTCATAAAAAGCAAGACAAACTTTGTTGAATCCCATCAGAGTACGCGGGAACCAGAAAAACCCCTCAATTGTAATCCAAACAACGACATCGCCGTTTTCCTGCCGTTTCAGCCACGGTGCCATTGAGTTTATGGCGTCAGTGTGATCAGGGAAAAGATTCGGACGAATCCGCAAATAATCGTCCATATTCGAGACGATTCCCTCAACGTGATGCTGCACCGCTTCAATCGTCGGGTCAGTCGTCGAAAACCAGAACTGCCGATATGGGTCGAGACCAAAGTACTCGGCAATTTCGAACACACCATTAAGGTTGGTTGGCAATCCCTCTGTTTTCCAGCGCGCAATAGTTTCATCCCACCACATTGCCCACTCCCAACGTGGATAACGATCAACCGCCTGAAAACTCATTAATGAACGAAAACGATCTACGTGATTCATTTGAGTGATACCGCAATCTGAAGCTGTGTCAAACATTGGCATAAAATTGTGTTCCTTATACAACTTTCATATCGCATAAAAAGTATACCGGAGCCCGGTATGGGCGGTGCGCTTCGCGTTAAGTGTCTCGCCTCCCGTTGGTCGGCTTTTTTCCCGAGTTTTTCAATGTTTAATGCTGATTATCTTCAGCTTGCCCTAAATTGGAAAACATGCAGTTTATGCCGGGCGACAGTATAAAACGAAGTTGCAAAGGATTAAGTGCGTGCGAATTTTAATGTAGCAATAACCCGCTAGGTAATATATAGCATACTGATATCCCTTCTGTCAATATACTCGTTCCGCAGAGTTAAATCAATAAAATATCATGATAATCCTTTACAAAATTAAAATAATTCTGCTGAATAGGCAGCAGTAAAAATACCTGATATACTGATTGGTGCGACAATTCCCAAATACAGTTCATTATAAAAGTATCACGAATACCATATACCTTAACTTAAGAGTGCAGCTATGAAAAAAGATTTTGGAATTTTATCAATTTTGTCAGTTATTGTTATAATTTTTTTCTGTTGTATTGTGAACTGCTCGTTGCTTGCGGCTGAGCTTGATGAATTTACGACACCACCCGACGCAGCTCGTCCGTGGGTTTATTGGTTCGTCATGGATGGAAACCTGACCAAAGAAGGTATAACCGCTGATTTCGAATCAATGCGTGACAAAGGCATCGGCGGATTCATAATGATGGAAGTCAACGTCGGTGTACCACGCGGTGAAGTGGATTTCATGCGTGAAAAATGGCAACAACTTTTCGTTCACATAGTCCGTGAAGCTGAGCGGTGCGGTTTGCAAATGACGCTCCCATCCGGGCCCGGCTGGGCAGGAAGTGGCGGTCCCTGGATCAAGCCGGAAAAATCAATCTTGCATTTGGTGTCAACTGAAAAAAATGTTAACGGTCCAGTTGATTTCGACGAAGTTTTGCCGACACCGACACCACGTTCTCCGTTTTTTGGTGAAGGAGCATTGCCGCCAGATATCGAAAAAGCTCGTAAGGAATTTTTTCAGGATGTTTGTGTGCTAGCGTTTCCCACACCGAAAGAAAAGGCGTTAATCTCTGATATTGATGAAAAAGCGGTGTATGTTCGTGCTCCGTATTCTTCCACTCCTGGTGTCAGAGCCGGATTCGACGCCCCTGCAGAATTTGAAGTGGTGTCAAACGATGCAATAATTGATCCTGTGAAAATAGTCAATTTAACGGACGAAATGGATAAAAACGGAAAATTAACCTGGCAGGTTCCTGCGGGTAATTGGACTATTTTACGATTCGCGGCCACTTCAACTGGTGCCAATACCCGACCTGCTCCGGCACCGGGCATGGGACTTGAAAGCTCGAAAATAGATCGGGACGCTTTTGATATTCACGCTGAGAATTACATTAACAAACTTCTAAAAATCGTTGGAGAGCGACAAACTGACGGAAAAGCGGGGTGGTGTTATTTTCACATCGACAGCTGGGAAATGGGGCCGCAAAACTATTCGCCTTTGTTTTTCAATGAGTTTCAGAAAAGACGCGGATACGATCCGACACCATTTTTGCCTGCTTATACCGGAGCGGTTGTACAGTCCGTTGAAAAAACAGAACGCTTTCTCTGGGACCTCCGTCAAACTGCTCAGGAATTGATAATTGAAAACCACGCAGAATATCTCAAGGAAGTCGCTCATAAAAATAATTTGAAAATCTCGCTTGAACCTTACGACATGATGCCGTGCTGTGACATGACTTTTGGTGCCGTTGCGGATATCCCGATGTGTGAATTCTGGTCGAACACGTTTGATACCGTCTTCAGCTGTTTTGAAGCGGCATCAATTGCAAACACGCATGGCAAACCGGTTGTTTCGGCAGAAGCATTCACTTCCGGCGGTGACAGTTGGCGTGAGAATCCCAAGTCGATGAAACAACGCGGTGACTGGGCGTTTTGCTCCGGTGTCAACAGATTTACTTTTCATCGTTTCCAGCACCAGCCATTTGTTGACAGATTCCCTGGTTTTTCAATGGGAGGAATAGGTGTTCATTGGGAACGAACTCAAACTTGGTGGCCGCTGATTTCCGATTACCACAAATATCTAAGCCGGTGTCAACACATGTTACAACAAGGAACTGCGGTTGTTGATGTGCTGTATCTGTTACCTGAAGGCGCGCCACGAGTTTTCACTCCGCCTGCATCCGCTCTGATTATTGACGGGACAATTAAGGATCAACGCGGTTATAGATTTGACGGTTGTGATCCGAGCACTTTGATAAAATTGGCAACTGTCGAAAACGGGTTGGTTACATTCCCCAATGCCACTAAATACAAAATGCTGGTACTGCCAAATGTTGACACCATGACTCCAGAATTGCTGCAGAAAATTGAGCAACTTGTCAATAACGGTGCTGTGATAGTTGGCCAACCTCCACGAAAATCGCCAAGTTTGCAAAACTATCCTAAAGCTGATATTGTAGTAAATGAACTAGCGGACAAAATGTGGAACCCCAAAACCAAGACGGTTAACACGCGTGACACCGCACAAAACGCTGCAACAGTTTTGCAAGGATTAACCGCTGTAAAATACGGGAGCGGAACCATTTACGTGCCGAACAAAGAAAAATCGAAAGCTAATGCAAAGGCGATTACATTTGACGGTGCCAAATGGATTTGGTTCCCGGAAGGTAATCCCGCGCACGATGCTCCTGCAGGAAAACGGTACTTCAGAAAAACATTTGTAGTTAATGACGCCACTGACGTAAACTCGGCACAATTGCTCGCTGTTGCAGACAATTACCTGATAGTGAAAATCAACGGAACCGAAGTTTACCGTGCTGATCTGCAGGACACACCGGTTATCACAGAGTTTGCAAACAAGCTGAAAACTGGTGAAAACACAATTGAAATTGACGCCACAAATGGCGAAAACGATCAGAGAAATCCCGCCGGGTTTGTGGCTCAGCTTGAAATAATTTCAACAAAAGAAAACGGAACTCCAGTTATTACCCGTCTGGCGACAGATGATACCTGGCAGGTGTCACTTGACAAAAAAGTTTGGAAGCAAGCACTGACTCTTGGGAACTTCGGAATGGGCCCCTGGGCAGTAAGTAATCCAGGTGTGACACCCGACGAGTTGTATCCTAAATATTCTGTGACATCAGAAATTCTTAAATCACGGGGAATACAAGCCGACTTTGCTTCTAAAGACGATTCGCTTAGATTCTATCACAGGAATAATGGTAATTCAGATTATTACTTTGTAGCCAATAGGAATATGACACCGTACAATGACGAAGTTGTAATACGTACCGCCGGAAAAAAAGTGTCGATCTGGGACCCGATAACCGGTAAGCGATTCAACACAACTAACGCGACGCAAACCACTGATACAACAAAATTTACGCTCGCACTTGAAGGTGCAGAGTCAGTTTTTATTGTCTTCGATGAAAGCGGAGCTGATGCGGCAGAACCGGTTTGGAGACAATTGAAATTCAATCCTGAACTTGAACTTGACACTGACTGGTCCGTGCAATTTGAGCAATCGAAAGGTGGACCGGAAAACGCTGTTCATTTTGATAAGTTAATCGACTGGACAAATCACGACAATGATTGCATCAAGTATTTTTCTGGAGTAGCGAAGTATTCAAAAACTTTCGAGCATAAAAAAGACAACCAAGACATCGCACGTGTTTTCATTGATCTAGGCGATGTAGAAGTCATGGCAAAAGTTATTATTAATGGCAAGACCGTTGGCACCAGATGGATTGCTCCTTATCGTTTTGAAGTTACAGATTATCTGAAGGAAGGGAAAAATGAGCTTGAAATTGAAGTTGCTAACTTGTGGCCGAACCGTCTTATAGGAGATGCGAAATTACCGGAAAAAGACAGAACAACCTGGTCGACATGGAAAAACGGCGGTTACAATGAAAACTCGCCGCTGTATCCTTCAGGTTTGCTCGGACCAGTCAAGCTTTTAAAAGAACAACTTAAGTAGATTCGAATACATCACAGTTTGTTCCAATAATAAATTCGGCCTCGCAACACAATCAACATGCTGTTCGAGGCCGGATGTATTATTTCTAGGTGATCTCACATCCTCACTACATCGCTTGAGAGTCGCCGTTTTCTGCACGAAATATTAGTTCTGAATTATCCATTCTTCATATTTTGGTTTTCGTGTATGACAATCTGTTTATTACGCGAACAAGCTGTCCAGGATTTCGCCTCGCAACACTGCAAGTTCGTATTCGCCTGTTGATCCCCCCGGTCCGCTAGCCGTTGTGCCTGGGGTATATCTTCTGTTACCGTAAGAGCTTACGCCGACATAATACGTACCGGCTGTCGCTGCTTCCCATTCTATCTGTGAATATCTAGTTCCGCCAAAATCATCATTTGACACCAGTTCGTTTCCATTGGCGTCGAATAAACGCAAGTAGGTGTCAAACAGCGCGACTTCTTCACTTGGTCTGGATGTCGTAAATGTATACATCCGGCCAATATCCGCAGCTGTCACATCAAACCGGAATAAGTCAATATCCTGACGCCCAAATGCACCGTTTCCGATTCTGTCTTGAATTGTGAAAGTGTCGTTTGCATCAAAATCAATTTCCCAAGCTGATTTAATGGTGTCACCCGGCTCGGCACCGACTGCACTGTTATTCACAGTTAGCATGTAATCTCCAATGGCACCACCAGGGCCGCTGTTTTCTGTTGTAGAATTATAATTTCTGTTACCGTAAGAACTTACGCCGACAAAGTATTTCTTGCCGACATCAGATAATGTTGGCGTCCACTCAATTTTCGAGTACCGATTACTTACCGATATGTCGTCATTATACACGATCAACTTTCCGTTTGCGTCGAACAGTTTCAAATATGAATCAAAACTGACACCGCCTTCAACGGCGTCAGTTGTAAACGTGAATGTATTGTGCGAGGCAATATCTGTCGCTGATACCTCGAATTCGAACAAGTCGACATCTGTCTTGCCATAAAGTCCGTTGCCGATTTTGTCAATTTTTGTGTACGGTGTTTCTTCGGTAAACGTTATTTTTTCCGCTTTGGAAATCTGGTCGCCCGGCTCGCTTTCCGGTGCTTTTTTGGTCATGTCAAACTGATAGTCGCCTGTTGCACCGCCTGGCCCGCTGTTTTCAATGTTAGGATTGTAATTCCTATTGCCGTAAGAACTTACACCTACATAAATGGCTTTGCCAACGTCAGCGGCTGTTGGTGTCCAAACGATTTCTGAGTAACGGTTTCCGCTCGAAATATCATCGTTGAAAGCGATTACTTTTCCGTCAGAGTCGAAGAGCTTCAAATAGGTGTCAACTGCCGTGCCTTCTGTTGGCAGTGATGTTTTGAAAGTGAACACAAACTTGGCATCAATATCAGCTTGTGTCACATTGAAGTTGAAAATATCAACGTCTTTTTTGCCGTATTGACCGTTGCCGATGTTGCTAGTGAGTCTGACAGTATTATTCTCATTTACCACGAGAGGTGTTGCCGTTTCAATTGTGCTACCATATTCCATATAGGTTTCGTATGCACCGATATCAACAATTTTGTTAATAATTCTTGGATTGCCTTCAATGTCATAAGCAAGCGGTTGCAGATTGGTGCCAATTGCGAATTGATTGTTCCCTTTATCAATTACTGGTGAGCCTGTTTTTACACGCAAATCCCAATTTGAAGCCACGTAATTTTTGCCGGTATTCGTGGCGTCAATATTATTCGGAATCTTGATAAACTCTGCTTCACCGCCAATGATACTTGAAATATTTCCCTGCACAGCTTTACCGCCACCTGTTTCAGCATTACCAATGAAAGAATTCTCAAGTAGAGTTTTGCTACTGGTGTCATTTGTCGTGTAAGTGTCTGCTGCGGAAGGGCTTGTATTAAGAGCGGTGATTGTGTTATACATCATAATGAACGATTTGTTGTGCAATCCGCCACCACTTGCGGAAGCGTAGTTGCCGCAAATCGTACTATTAAAGAATACAACCGAAGAATCTTCTCTCGCTGCTTCGCTGTATCCCCCGCCACCATTAGCTGCTGAGTTGCCGTTCACTAAACTGTTAGAGGTAAACAACTTGGAAATAAAGAACTGATCGAATTTGTCTTTAACATTGTTAAAAAATCCGCCCCCATTTTCTACAGCCGTATTTCCGTATAGTTTGCAGCCTGTGACACCAAGCATTCCATTATTATAAATTCCGCCGCCGTTTAGCGCATTGTTGCCGTTTATTGTGCTCAAAGTAATACTTGCAACCATTGACGGGTGAGTCGGTTCGCTATTGAATAGTCCTCCACCACTTTGTGATGCGGTGTTATTGCTAATAGCACTGCTTGTGATTGTAAATGTACCAGCATTGTATAATCCTCCGCCATACTCTGACGCTGTGTTATTGTTAATTAAGCTACTTGACACCGTAAGCGTACCTGTATTGTATAAACCGGCACCACTTACTGCCGTGTTGTTGTCCACTGTGACACCGGAAAATATAAGCTGTGAAGCGTTGTAAATTCCTCCGCCGCTGATAGACGCTGAATTCTTGATAAATGAACTACCAGATAGTGTGATTTCGTTATTGAAACTTACGTATGCACCTGCGCCGGATGCAGCTTTGTTTTCTGAAACAATACAATTTGTAATCTCACTGCGCTGTGATTCAAATGCTACATCCGTAAAGTAAAATCCGCCGCCATTTTTTTCTGCCGTGTTATTACTGATCTTAGAATCATTGATAACCACTCTCGATTTGACAGCATTGTAAATTCCACCCCCACTTTCAGTTACATTGTTCTCAACGACTTGACTATTAGCAATTGTCAGCACCGAATTGCCTTGGGAATCAGGTCTGTTATTGCTGACACCACCTCCGTGTGATGCTGTGTTTTCTTTAATTATAGATTCAGTAATAGTGGTGTTAGACTGCAAGCCGCTACTCGAAATGCAGATACCCCCACCAAAATTTTCTGAGCTATTGCCTGTGATTTCTGACCCAAGAATTTCAAGTGAAGCATAACGGTTATTAGGTGTATAAAAATATACACCGCCGCCATTATCGTTCGAGATATTGTAGATGATTATACAATCGGAGATGACAAGTGGAGTCACATTACTGTAAAGAGAGTCTCCGTAATAAAATATTCCGGCACCATGTGTGTATGTTGATTCATTTGCGATTATGTCACAATTTGATAGCAACTTTGTTGCGGTGTCATTTTCAGTATCAATAATATATAATCCGCCACCACTCTCTGCGCGGTTGTTGGCAATGATACAGTTTTCAGCTGAGAAATCTCCAGAAATATATATGCCACCACCTGATCCACGAACTGTATTATCGATGATCTCGGTGTCAGTAATAGTTACATGCCCTGTGTCAGTATAAATCCCGCCACCGTGATATTCTGCGTAATTATTTTGAACACGGCTATTTGAAATAGTCAGAGTCGCCACGTTTTCATAAGTGGATTTACTGTAAATGCCACCCCCGCTAATCGCTGCCTTGTTCCCGGAAATCGAACAGTCAGTAATGGTTAATTCACTGCCAATATTTGTAATGGCACCTCCGAAATCATATGAATATCCGCCAGTTATGTTAAGACCTACAAGTTGAACTTTGCAGTTCTCGATTTGCATGACCTGACTTTTTTTCACCGCATTTATTGTAAAGCCCGGCACTGATAACTCATAATCGTAAAGCTCAGAAGCATCTATTGTAATCGATTTATCAATTAACAATTCAGTGCCACTGAGATTAATTGTACGATTGCTCAATGACAGGTCAAATTTAATGGTGCCGCCATCCATGACAGTGTCAATCGCATGTCGCAACGAACCCGGTCCGCTGTCCGCTGTATTCGTCACCGTCATTTCCATTTGAGGAATATATACGCTTCTTTCAAGACTCGTGTAACCTTCAATCCGACCGGTTAAATTCCCGTTTTTATAGGATGTAAAATAATACGGAGCATTCGATATGCTGTATCGTGAAATCGAGTAGTTATGTAAAACGTTTGGCGCGGCTCGACCAAGAAATTTATTGTCGTCCGAATCGGTTACGAACAACGACACGAAGTAACCATCTGAAGTCGGAGACTTCGCGGTGTCATATACTCCGCCCCATAAAGTTATGATGTGGCCCCATCCGTTGTATCTTTCGGCTGCCGAACCTTCGTACCACCCAATAGTCAAACCGACTCCGGCACCTCTTTTCAACGCGTCAATTGCCGATGTAATGTTAGACGAAGAATATATATTGTTGTAACGTAATTGCTGACTTGCAGTTATGTCTGGAAACAAGTTTCCTCCAGTTGCGCCAGGTTTTAAGTGAGCCCAGCCACTCCAGCTTTCGGGTGTGTATAGCCCAGACATGTACCACTCAGCAGCATAATATGGATTACCTGCTCCGTCATTAAAATTCTCACGAAAGTAGTCGAAAATATCGTCTTCATTTTGGAATCCGTTTATGTTACCCCAGCCGGCATACGAAATCATATTTGCGGCAGTACCGGCCCAGCAATGGTCCAAATCGTTATTGCCGTTTTTCTCCGCATCATACGGGTGAAGGGTGTCCATTTGGAACGTGCCGGCAATAATCGCCTGCTGCTCTTCGTGTGACAACCCGGTCAAGTACGCTTCCAATGTGCCACCATAAGGAAATGTTACGGAATACGACTTTACATTTACCGTTGAATTTATATATGAACCGGGCGGAATCACGTCATCTTCGATTTCAACGCGGAGATTCTTTGACATTTCCTCATCAAGAACGTAATTTCCGACGCCGAAGTTATCCTCGGAAATTTTGACCAATTGACTAGTCTTAACATTAGAGTTGTGTTCGACTTGTAACAAATCAAATACGGAGAGCGAAACGCCATTTGCGTTGCTGATTCCTGTGAGTGCGACGCCACCAACTGAAATGTCTCCTTGCAGCACATTTATGACACCATGTTCGCTGCTGGGTTGCAATTTCAAACGGCTGCTTCCAAGAACAACAATTGTGACGCCACCAAACAATGAGCTGTTTATATCAAAAACAAGTGGAGTCACATCCAAGTCAACCACACCGGCTGTGTCAGTTCGCACCACGATTAAGTCGTTTTGCGAAGTCGCTTCTGCTATGTTTATCGCGGTCCTGAGGTTAATCGCAGAAAGTTCGGCTGCGGTTATTTCTATCACATTATAATCTGCAGCGTTTGCTGTGATCTCTAGTTCCGGATAGGCTTCCCTGAGCAGTGAAAACTCGAGTGCTGTTACCGCAAGCAACTCACGGTTTTCCAACGGCTCCATTCCCAAGTGGCGATTTCGTTGAGTGAGTCTTCGCGTTGCCTTGCCTTGCGGAGTCTGTTTTTGTTTCGTGCTGTTCAACGAGTTATTGGATATGCTATTACCGTTAGATAAGAAATTAAATCTCATTTTTTGCCTATTATCTTAACAAGATTTCAGAGGTGATACTGCTCCCGGCTTTTTGGGGGAGAATGAAAAAAATCGAAGCCAACTGCAATTGTCAAATGCATATTTTGCCCGGTAATAGTTTATACCGGAGCCCGGTATGGGCAGGAACCTGCCGTTCAGGCGTGAATAGGTCGGCTCCTTTTCCTAGTTTTTCAATGTTTAATGCTGATTATCTTCAGCTTACCATAAAGTGAAAAACATGCAGTTTTTGCCGAGCGACAGTATATCATGCAGCTAAAGATAAAACAACGTCTGTGCAAAAAGAGAAACACAAACGCGATAAATTTTATAAGATTCGCTTACCACACGCCGCAAATATTAAATTTGTGACGTGGTAAACACTGGCAGAGAACATTTTTACACTGGCGTGTACTGTCCGGATTTATTCAAGAGCAAGCATAACCACGTTTATTCCGCTGCCGATACCGAACAAAGCGATTCTTTCGCCCGGGTTCATTGGTTGCTTTTCCAATCCAATTGCCGCAGCGGTTGGCATTGCCACACTGCCGGTGTTACCGAGAAATTCAAGAGTCGAAAAATTCTTCGTAATATCAATTCCAAGCGTGTCGAAAAGTAACTGCTGATGCTGTTTTCCTACCTGATGTGTAAAAAATCGGTTAATCGAATCGACTGACCAACCGGTTTCAACAAGAAATCTGTTCCACGCAGTTTTCGCGGTTTTAATCCCTTCGTGCATCAACTGTTCGGAATCTGTCCACATTATCGGACTCATAGAATCACCGCCGGATTGGTCTGTTCGGCTCTCGCACAAACCGCTCATCGCAGTGTTGGAATGCACAACGCCACCAACAAGTTTCAGACCTGTACGGCTGATATTTTTGTGAGTAAGAAGCACTGCCGCGCTGCCGGAACCAATCGTTAACGACGCAAACGCTTTTTTTATGCTTTTGCGGTCAATTGAATGATCCGTGTTCAGCATTTCAACAGTCGCGTCAAGCAAGGAACGGCTGCTTTCAGTGCCGACGACAATACCCGCCTCGATTTCGCCGAGTTCGATCATTGCCGCAATCTGAGTCATGCCGGTTGCAATGCCCAAACAAGCATTCGAAACGTCAAAAATTGCACAAGAAGCCGGGAGGCCGACTCTTCTGTGTACGCCGCATGCGGTTGCCGGTTCCAGAAAGTCGCGGCAAACCGAAGCGTGAATCAACGCACCGACTTTACTTGGATCAATTTCGGTTTCGGCCAACAATTTTTGACAAGTCTTCACGCTTTGGTCGCCCGGCAAAGTACCGCTCGGCCAAAGTCTGCGCTCACGTATTCCGGTTAAAAGTTCCAAACGCCCTTCCGGCAACTTCAGCCGCTCATAAGTCGGAACCAAACGCTGCTCAAGCTCCGTTGTCGTAAGGATTTCTTCCGGTAACGTGTAAGTAAAAGATTCAACGCAAACGTTCTGGTACTTCATGTCAAACTTTACTGCCCAGTAGAAGTAAAAACGCCGAGCAAATAATGCCTGAACGGCAGGTTCCTCGGCGGCTAACAATTATCACGCACTTGTACAAAAAGGCGAAAACGGCAATTGAACCAGAAAAATGCCGCTAAGTCAAGACTGTATATTTTATAAAGAAACATTAATACGTACTTTAACAGTACCGGATTCGTCAACTTTCGTTATGTTATTAAGCGAATTTAGCGATTCAGCAGAAACCGTAACGTTATTTTTGGCCAATTCCTGAGTCAGTTCATTGATACTTTTTACGCCAGCATTAAACTCATACGCAGTTTGCCCAGATTTTCCGTCGGAAGTTTGCTTCCATTCGATTTTTTTCGCGGCAAAAATTCGTGGGAAAAGAGAAGCTGTGAATTTTTCTTTTTCAACCGAACATTCCAGAATCAGCGTGTCGTCAACCTTTACCTTTTGAGTTCCAGCAACAGAGTCGTTGCCTGCAAGTGGAGCTGGAATATGTGCAGTTTCGTCATTAGGAGCAGAAATGCTCGGCGTTTATTTAGTGTGTGAATTAGGCGTCTGAGTATTTGACGCAATTTGATTAGTGGCAGTATTTGCCGGTTCGTAATTATTTACGGTCTGCGATTTGTCCCGCGAACCGAAATACGAAACCATGAGAGCCACAAAAACAATAATCAGCGGATAAGTGAAAATTCTGACGTTTCTTAGTCGCGAAATAAACCCATTACCATTCTGGGAATAAAGGGAATAAACTGAATTTTTTGGTGATGCAGCAAAAACATTTTTTTCGCCGGCTACAACTTTTTCACTGGTTGCGGTCTGTTTTTCAATTGCCTGCATTACCGACTTGGAAAAATTTACGGGAACGGAATAATTTACGTTTTCCGCACCGAACTTTACGAATTTTCGAACAGCCAGATATTCGTCCAAGATCGCTTTGGCCTGCGAATTTGAGCGCACTAAACTTTCGACCTTTTTCCGACCAGGCGGCGAAAGTTCATTGTCTATATAAGCACTGATTAATTCTTCCAGTTCTGAACGATTCATTTCGGTTTGAAAGTGGACGGAATTGTTAAAAATCCCGTTCGTATTTTTGTAAAACGTCTTTTAGTATGTTTCTTGCCCTATGCAATCTGCTGCGAACCGTACCAATTGGCAGTTCAAGCAGTTCAGCAATTTCTTCGTAGGAACTTCCTTCCATTTCTCTGAGAACAATAACACTTCGGTAATCTTCGTGAAGATTATCAATTGCCTTCCAGAGAATTTTCGCCATTTCCGCGTTTCCGACATGTTCAAGCGGTGCAATAAACTCAGCAGGCGGTTCAGGTCCGTTTTCGTCTAAAAAACCGTCAAGTGAAAGCTGCTGCTTTTTCTTGCGGCGAAATCCCAACGCGATGTTAAACCCGATCCTGTAGAGCCACGTGTAAAACTGGCTCGTCTGCCTAAAAGTCGAAAGCCTTAAAAATGCCTGTAAAAACGCCTCTTGAACGACATCCAAAGCGTCCTCAGGGGTTCCGGATATTCGGATCATAGCGTTAAAAAGCCGGTCCTGATACATCAGAACCAACTTTTCGTAAGCTGTCCGGTCGCCGGAAAGGCTGAGTGAAATCAATTCTTCGTCGTTCACTATTGGGTTCCTATGCGATTAGAGCCGAATACACTAAATTCGGTTCCCAAAAAAAGAAAAATATGTGTCACGAAGAAACATTATACACCATTTTCTGATGTATAAAATGGCTTACGCGTTAGATTGCGTCGTCTGAGAAGAAGCCGAGGTTGCCTGCTGCGTCAGCGTCCATTCTTCGAGTACTGAACGTACTTTTGCGTCAAGTTCGTCCAGTTTATCGAGCAAATCGTTGTGACGTTCGTCTATTTCCAATATTTTTCGAAGCGACTCGTTCATTGTTGCACCGCGTATTGACTGCCAAAAAACCACCTCCAGTGAGGCGGAACATTTTGTGAATCGTCAATTTTGGAGCAATAAAAACAGCATCTTCGTCCGTGCCGGCAATACGGGCAATATCAAAAAAACCGTGAATAAGCGATCTTTCGCGCATTCCGCTACCATTCCGACAACCGCTATTCTTTGCCAGCTTTGTTTTGGCAGCTTGTTATGCAAATCTTCTCTTTATGATTTCCTTAACTTCGCTTAACCATTTATGACGCTGTTCCACATCGCTGAGAATGATTGGGCCGAAATTTTCCCGCTCAAATGATTTGCAGCCGCAAAGACCGAAAACAATAACTTTCCAATAGTTTTCAATCGGGTCTTTGTAAACATTCACTTCGACATCATGCGGCGTATTGCTGGTAGAAAACACCTGCACAATTTTATCGGTTAAGTGCGGAACCGGACCCGCTTCAGTGAAATGGTATCCGAAATTTTGTCTAAATACGCGTTCAATCCAACCTTGTAAAATCGCCGGCGGACTGCTCCACCAATTCGGATGTATGAAAATCATTCCTTGCGATTCTTTTACTTCGTTGCAAAAAGTTTTGATCTGTTCAGGTACAAGCTCGAAATCCATTGTGATTTCCGGGTCCTGAAGCACTGGGTCGAAGTTTTCAGCGTAAAGATCGTGAAAAATCGGTTCGTGTCCTAATTCCTTAAGCGTTTCGCAGACGGTTTCGGCAATTGCGTGGTTGAAACTTCCCTTCTTTTGATGTCCTAATATGATTACGTATTTCATTGTAAGTGATAGGTGATAGGTTATAGGTGATAGGTGGTGAGCAGGTGGGCAGGTGTGTAGGTGAACGTGTAAACAGGTGATAAATTATTCTGAAACAAGTTGTTATATTCAGCATTAACCAAATTTTTTCCTGCTCACCTGCCCACCTGTTCACCTTCTCCCATAACTATAAACGACTCTGTTACTTCAGGTGGGATTTTTGTAGGTTTTCTTGTGTTTATACTGACGAAAACCCAGTTTGTTTCCGCTGCGGCAAGAACAACCATATCGGAAGCACGTAAAAATTGGTACTTTCTCACGGAACTTACCTTTTTCCAGCTTGCGACCCAAGTTTTTACAACGATTTTTTCACCTTCAAGAGCCGGCAAAAGATAATCAATTGTGTGTCGCCTCGCCACCCAAGCGAACCCGAACTCACGGTATTTTTGCGAACACCAGCCATTTTCGGCTGAATGCTTCACCGCTGCGTCTTGCATCCAGCGAATAAACGAAACGTTATTTGCGTGGTCGTTCTCGTCAATGTCGCTTGTCGTTACAACTACATTATGTTCGTATATCGGTATTGGCATTGTCTGTATTAGAAAAGGTGGGGGAAGACGTTGACGTTTGACTTCAGACTTCAGACGTTAGATTTGAGGTTTGAGATTTCTATCTCCTATCTCCAGTAGTTTCAACTTAAGGAATTTTTACGCAATTGCCCAGACTGCCATTGTTTTCCTGTTTTTGCATACTGCCCTTTTTAACCTTTATAGAAAGGCAAAGCAGATGTCAGGATGATAAACTGGGCAGGTTAGCGAATAAACCATAAAACAGCCTGTTTTACCCGGTTTGGCCATTTTGTTGTTTGTGTAATTGTTTTTCCTTAAGTTGAAACTACTGCTCCTATCTCCTAACTCCTAACTTCTATCTCCTCAAAAATCAAACGCGACATTAACGGCCTCTGGAAGTTTAATCGTCGCCTCATACAAGGCGCGACCAATAATACAACCGTGAATGCCCGCATGTTGTAATTTCTTCACGTCGTCAATTGTCGTGACACCACCGGAACATATAACCGGAATCGGAACCGATTCTTTCATTTGCAAAGTGGCCGGGATATTCGGACCGGAAAGCATACCATCCGTTGCAATATCAGTGAAAATAATCGAAGCAAGCGGTAGCTCGGCGTATTGCCGGGCAAGTTCAATCGCACTGGTTTCACTGGTTGTCAGCCAACCGTCGGTTGCGACCATTCCGTTTCTGGCGTCGATTCCCAACGCAAGTTTGTTCGGGTACCGTTCGCACATTTCCATGAACCAGACGGACTGCTTCAGAGCGAAAGTGCCGATTACAATTCGTTCGATACCGATTTCCAAGTACCGGCATATTGTATCTTCATCACGGATGCCACCGCCGATTTCGCACGGCACTTCAACGGTATTGATGATTTCCTCGACCACATCGATATTTGTCGGCTTTCCGTTTTTGGCACCATCAAGGTCGACTAAGTGAAAACGTCTCGCACCCTGCATTACCCAGTGGTCCGCCATTTCGACCGGAGATTCCCCGTAAACGGTTTCCTGAGCGTAATCACCTTGTCGGAGTCGGACGCATTTGCCGCCACGAATATCAATTGCGGGCCAAATTTCCATAATGTTTTTTTGAATTGTTTATCGGGTTACTCGAAAAATTTTGCGTGTTTTTTTTGTTAGTCCGGGAGCAATTTATATTAGCCCCGGAGCCCTGCTCCGGGAAGTATTTAAAACGCCGAGCAGGACTCGGCGGCTAACGGGCAGCAAACTAATCGTCCAAGTGTCTACTTATCACGAATAAAAGTTCGCTCAGTCGATTTATGTACGCAAGGAGCGGTTCCGTTACTTTCACAACCGGCACAAGTTTAACGACACGTCTTTCGGCACGGCGACACACCGTTCTTGCCACGTGAAGCAACGCAACTTTTCGGTTTCCGCCTGGAAGTACAAATGAATTGATCGGCGTCAATCGCTTTTGAAAACCGTCTATTTCGATTTCAAACTTCGTTGTTTTTTCCATGAAGTCGTCGAAAATTCCATCTGGAATAATCGGCATCTGAACTTTTAACAGTGCGCCGCAATACTCGAACAATTCCCATTGAATCCGATCCAAAATGGTGTCAATTTCGTCGTCCAGTTCCTCGGTTCGCGCGAGTCCAATTACTGCGTTTAGTTCGTCAAGTTCGCCTAGAGCTTCGATTATTCTCGAGGATTTCGAAACTTTTGATCTATAACAACTATCTGTCAAATCGCGGTCACCAGGTTTCATAAAAGCGTATACCATTACTGGTACGGTAAAAAGTTTGTACGCATTCACGACTTATTGTATTTTCCGACCCGGAGGGTCATACAATCAATAGCCCAGGGTTGAGTTGCAAGCGTAGCGAAGCAAACGAAACCCTGGGAAAAGCGAGCAAAACAAACACAACCCTTTAGGGTTGCACCCCTTCTAACCATGTGCGACCCATAAAGGGTCGGTTATTATTAAATGCCTTACCCAGCACTTCGGCAGCTCTGTTTCACTTCGCTGCCTTGTACTGGGCTATTGATGGTGCGACCCTACGGGTCAGGATTCCAAAAGGCAATTTCGTGAACTGTTACAAAAAGGTTAAATATTGTAACTATTTGCATGCCAACATACGGTCTAAACACGTATGAGCGTCAGCAGCGATTTCAGCAGGAACACGGATCACGTTTTTCGGTTTGCCAATTACGATACTTTCCAATGCGGAAAGCAGATTTTGCGGTGTTATTCTGCTCATTGTTTCGCATATACTCGGTTCCGGCGACAAATTACATATAAACTTGTCGGGAAACATCCGAATAAGCCGTTCGACCATTCGCCATTCAGTTGCAACAGCCCATTTTGAGCCTGCCGGCGATTCTTTTATTGCCGCCAAAATTCCACTTGTCGAACCGGCAAAATCAGCCATTTCGACGACTTCACGGCAACATTCCGGGTGAACGATTACTTTTATACCGGGAAAATCACGTCGAACCTTCTCAATTTGGGCGGTTGTGAATTTTTGGTGAATACTGCAATAACCGTCCCAAAGAATAACACGGGATTTGGCAATTTTTTCAAGTGAATTTCCGCCTAAACTACCGTGCGGTTGGTCTGGTCGCCAAACGATAATTTCGTCTTCCGATATCCCCATTTCGTGAGCAGTGTTGCGGCCTAAGTGCTGGTCCGGAAAGAAAATGATCCGACCACCTTCCTTTCCAACCTGTTTAAACGCCCAATCCAACACTGCCCGTGCGTTGCTGGAAGTACACGCAATACCACCATTTCGTCCGCAAAAAGCTTTAATTTCAGCAGTGGAATTTACGTAAGTAATCGGCACAACAGTCGATGTGTTAATTACTTCCGAAAGCTCATTCCAACACGACTCGACCTGCGAAATATCCGCCATGTCGGCCATGCTACAGCCCGCAGTTAGATCGGGTAAAATCACATTTACATATTTACCATTTCGTGCGGCAATTTTTTCCGGCGTGTTTGCAAGAATATCGGCAGTTTCTGCCATGAAATGCACACCGCAGAACACAATTGACTCGCAATCACCTCGCTCGGCAGCGGCAGCACTTAACTGGAAACTGTCACCACGCAAATCGGTGTGCTGAATCACCTCATCTGTTTGATAGTGGTGGCCAAGAATCAAGAGCCTATTTCCGAATTTACGACGTATGGACTCAATCATTTTATTCACATCAGAGTAATATAAGAGTAGATTTGTGAGCGGGGACTTACGCCCCCGGCTCGAATAGAACACGCTGATCTAGGATCAGCGGCTAAACACAATTGACAAATTTACATTTGACTGTGTATTAGCCTAATTTCGCAATGTGTTCGATGAGGTCGACGCTGCGGCAGCTGTAACCCCATTCGTTGTCGTACCACGAAAGGATTTTCACCATAGTGTCGCTCATGACACGGGTCCATTCGGGAACGAAAATCGAGCTGTGTGAATCGCCAATGATGTCACAGAGAACAATCGGGTCCTCACAGTAAGCGAGAATGCCTTTCATCGGGCCTTCAGCGGCTTCTTTAATGGCGGCGTTGACAGCTTCAATTGAAACCTTTTTGCTTACTTCGCAAACGAGATCGACACAGCTACCAGTCGGGGTCGGAACGCGGAGAGCGTAACCGGTCAATTTTCCTTTGACTTCCGGAATGACTTCACCGACAGCTTCGGCGGCACCGGTTGTTGTCGGGATGATATTCAAAGCAGCAGCACGACCACGATAAATGTTCTTGTACGGAATGTCGAGAACAACTTGATCGTTTGTGTAAGAGTGAATCGTTGTCATGAGACCACGAACGATTCCGAACTTGTCGTTGAGTACTTTCGCAACCGGAGCCAAGCAGTTTGTTGTGCAGCTGGCGTTGGAGATGGTTTTGCATGCGGCAGTCAATTTGTCGCTGTTTACGCCAAGAACGCAAGTCAGGTCGGCACCCTTTGCCGGGGCGCTGATGACGACTTTCTTTGCGCCTGCGTCGAGGTGCGAATCGAAACCTGGTTTGCCGTCAGCTTTTTTGGAAGTGAAACGACCAGTGCTTTCGAGAACGATTTCGGCACCGAGTTCGCCCCACGGCAGTTTCGCCGGGTCGGTTTCTTTTGTGATTTTGATCTTTTTACCGTTGACGGTAATCGAATTTTCGTCGTGAGAAACCGTTCCTTTGAATCTACGATGTGTACTATCGTATTTTAGAAGGGTTGCCAAAGTGGTGGTGTCCGTAAGATCGTTGATTGCTACAACGTCAAACTTTTCCGGTGTTTCCATCATGCGACGGAAAACGAGACGACCGATACGACCAAAACCGTTGATTCCAACTTTAATTGCCATAAAAAATTCTCCTTCTAATATACTTTGTTGTTTTGGAGGAATACACAATTCTTTTCGCCTTTCGCATAATTAACGCGAGGCGGAAAATCTTAGAGATTGCTTTAATTATACACTCTTTACCTATAAACAGAAAGAGGGGGGAAAGGGTCTGTAAAAAGCAAGGAGATTCGTAATTTATACCGGAACCAGCCTGTTCAAATTCAATTTTGTCGTACAAGTATACTGTCGCCCGGCACAAACTGCATGTTTTCCAATGTAGGGTAAGTTGAAGATAATCAGCATTAAACATTGAAAAACTCGGGAACAGAGCCGACCAACGGGAGGCGGAACACTTCACGCGAA
>JBOFQC010000764.1:0-7021 GCA_051660725.1 Thermoguttaceae bacterium | reverse complement strand
TATGATTTGTTCACGTGGTCGAATAGACAGCCACAAGTTACGAGCGAATATTCTTTCGACTCAGGAACGGCAGACGCTGGTTCGAGCGTCAAACGAATTGGGGGCTTCTGCACTTTTTATTGACGACACACCGAGCCGCACAATTACGGAAATCGGAGCAGTTGCACGGCGAATTAAACGTCAGGAAAACGGTTTGGGTCTAATCGTAATCGACTATTTGGGACTAATTGAGCCGGATAATTCTTCTGATCCGCGGCAAGAACAGGTTGCGAAAATTGCGAGGCGGCTTAAAGGTTTGGCCCGTGAATTGCAGGTCCCGATTTTATGCTTGGCACAGCTGAACCGTCAGGCGGAAGCGACGAAAGATAACCGGCCACGTTTGAGTCACCTACGTGAATCGGGCGCAATTGAACAAGACGCCGACGTGGTTATGTTCGTACACCGTGAGGAGTACTACCATTCCCGTGAACAGGCGGAATCAATGGGAGTCATAGGTCAAGCGGACCTGATAGTAGCAAAGCAGCGTAACGGCCCGGTCGGCGACATTAAACTTGCGTGGTTCGGCCAATACACACAATTTGCGAATCTTTCAAGCTCAGACGATCCCGGCGAATACTCCGAATTCTCAAGCTACAACTCCGTCGACGACGAATTTTAATTATGAACACGTAGGACGTTATGCCGCGGTGTCTGTAAATCTAAAAACTAAATGTTTTCGGTATTAACGCTCCTATAACGTACAGGCACATAATCGCAGTACCGTAAAGTATAAATACCAATTTCCAAACAACTGGAAACGCCTTTGCAACGGCATCCAGTGGATTCGGTGTCATGCACGAGTTGCTCTCTGTTTCTGATTTGTACCGGGCAAGTGCCTCTGCGAGCTTTTCGGAATACTCGTTATCAATTTGGATGCTATTTTTCGTTTTGATTAAACCTTGAGTTAAAGAAACAAAAAACAATATAGCATACATAAACAGCAAGCCAAAATATATATTAAATGCCAATGAATTCTGACTCGTGGAAGCGTTACGAAATGCCGTGAATGAACAATCGCCAGCTTGGATAACAAGCAATATAAACACAGCCAAACTGTTCAAGCAGGCAGATATTGCCATTAAGTAATATCTGTACTTTGCGTTTTTGATGCGTTTTGTCACATTACCGCAACCAATCGGACCAGCTATTATAAAGCAGATACAAACACCAGTTCCAACAGGATTTATAGTCCAATTCAATTGCGACACCAACCAAAGTTGTATTACGCCAATCATTATCAAGGTCACAATACCATACTTGCCGAGCTTGCGTGGCTGCGCTGCGTGACCAGTAGGCTCACTTGCTTTGCCCATTCTTCCGAGAGCGATTTCAAACGAATAATCCATAAGTGGCGGTGTCAGCTTGAAATTTTCAGCAGTACGGCACGATTCGAGAATCTTTCGCCCCAAAAGTGAATATGTGTACATTAAGCCAAAAATAATGGCACCTATACCAAGTATTGCCAACATCATAAGTATACCACTGTTTTTGTCGAAAAGTGATATTATAAGCAAAATACCTATAAAAGTTTCCAGAATTAACGAATTGACTATAATCGACCTGAAATAACAATGTTCGACCTCTTCAAACGAAACACCTGGAACATGTTTATCGAGTAATCCGAGGTCGTCTTCAACGATGTTTACATATTTACGAAATAGTAAGCGATGAGCTTGCAAGATTATTACAGCAACAATATTAAGTATTACGAAAAAAAATAGTGGTGGTTCGTTAGCCGATTCAGTTATTCCTACGGGAAAAAGTATTTTCAACGGTACCATTACTAAATATACAGCAGCAAAAACAAAAACAATATTTTGCACAAAAAAGAACATGTCGTAGAGACGTTTTCTTCTAGCTCTAAGAGTTGGCGTATTACGAATCATGCCCCAAATTCCAAGCCAAACGAACGAAAATGTTACCGCTTGAAATAAAAAAGGAAGTAGAGTTGAAAAAAAAGCGGCAAAAAAACCTGCAGTTCCCGCCGATTTAGCGGCACCACCGGTTCCAGCTGCGATTCCGCCAACCGTTGACGCACCGGTAACCAAAGAGACCGCAGCAGCTGCACTTTGAACCGTTGAAAGAAGTGCAACGGAACCCAAAGCGGACATTACGGTTAATGTGAATACTTCGCCCGGTGCCGTTTCGGTTAGGATTTCGCCGATTACGGCCTCGAGTTTGGTACGTAAATTCTGCCTTGCACGACTAAGCCGTTGCCTTACTGCTTCCTCGGTTGAAGTCGTGATTTCCGCAATTTCCTTAACTGATTGGCCGCTACGGTAATACAAAATCAGCGTTTCACGTTGATTTTCCAGCATTTCGCCGACTGCCGACCAGATCAGCTCGCTTTGTTCTTTGCGAATAAGTTCGTTTTCCGGCGAACCGCTTACTGAAACTTCGCGTTCCTGATATTCGCAGCTGTCATTTACTGAAACTGTATTGTCCGAAAATTTCTTACGTGACGCATACGCCAGATTTCGGGCAATTGTGCAGAGCCAGGAGCCGATCTTATCCGGTTCACGCAGTTCGGCAAGTTTCCGCCAAGCAATCAGAAACGTTTCCTGCGAAAGGTCTTCCGATTTATGCAGGTCACCGGTGACGCTGAAAATCAGGCCGCTCACAAGTGATTGGTAATGACGAACAATCTGCGCAAACGCTTCTGTGTCACCTGCTTGTGAACGTTCGATAACCTCGGAAATTAATAAAGTCGGTTGGCTCATTGGTTCTTATTATAACAGTATATTTATTAACAACAAAGTTACTGATAATCAGAAAAGTTTTGCTGTACTTGGTATAATAATGAGTGACGACAAGCCGCGAACGTGACAGTTGATACGATTTTTTTCTTTGTACTTTTACTTATCACAAATAAATTTTGCGCAAAATTTTTTCATTCCAAGCACCAGAATCCTAATCGTAGGTAGTCCAGTTTCTCCGAAACTGGAGCGACTTTCGGAGAAAGTCGCCTACCGAGTTTTTTATACCTAAATGGCTAGTTCCTCGGCGGCTGACGAAAATAAAAATTATTCAGGATTATTTGTTCTCTCTACTTTAAAAATATTGGAACTCGATGCGTTTTCACCTGCGTCGATAAATTCACACGCTTTGCGGTATCCCAAAAGAATCTCGTTCAAACTCGGTTTCAAACCTGCAAATTTAACGAGGTCGGATGTTTCCAGGAATGCGGCCAAGGACTGTCTTACTTCTTCTGTGAAGATGATCGTGCTGTTTTCATCTTCATGCTCTTCGCTTTGATCATGTTCAGCTTCACGTTTTGAATCGCCGGAATTCTTGGCGTCGGAACTTTTTTTGAGGCTGAATTCATGTTTTTCGCTCGGACTAACAAGTTCGAAAACCTCAGATTGGTCGGCGATAATTTTCAAAAACTCTTCCGTTGTAAGCTCCGGCGCTTTTATGTTCGTGACTTGCTCTATATACCAGCGTACAATCGTTGTCATCTTGATGTAAAATAATTTTACATCATGTTCATATATTCTCGAATCAAGCAAATGAGCCAGTTTTCTCATTGCAACCTGCCTCGGTGACAAAATAACAGGTTCAGGAACCGCGAGCTGATATTTACGAATCTGCACCAACAGTGCCGCTATGAGTAAAACGGTGAAGATTATTCCGGTCCAAGCCCACCAATTTGTCGTTTTCTTGCGAATAGGGCCGTTTGACCTGTTAATTTTATTCATCGTCGGCACTTTTGACGCAGCGATATCCGATTCAATTTGAACCTCGATTTCCGGTACAATAACGACTTTATACGGTAACTGTTCGTTAAGCGGCATTTTGTCTAAAGTGATACCGTCAGAAAAAAGAAGCGGAATCGGAGTGGTTACATTTACCCCTTTTTTGCTTGGAATCAATGATATCACGAATCGCACCGTTTGCCGCCCATTTTCAATTACAACGGGCAACTGACTGACACCGGCAACGTCAAAATCGCCGCATTTTTCCGCAAAGTCAGGAGTCGGAACAAGAAAAACACTCGGTGCTTCAACACTAATCGTCAATGTAACCGTGTCGGAAAGCCTTGCCGGAGAAGGCGTTACAAGAGCAGATACGCTTACCGTTTCCCCTGACTCGTCAAAAGACTCGGCAACAACATTAACGGTTTGCGTTCCCGTTTCAAAAGCGGCAGCCGAAAAAATTATCAGGAAAAATATTGCATACATCAGGGAGCGGTAAAAATCTGCTAAGAGGTTTTTTTGGCGGATTCCTCAATATTTTCGGCTGAAAAAATCGGTCCCTGATTACAACCGGGACAAAACTTTGCCGTTTTTTTCCAGCTGTTTTTGGAATCGACGTTTCTTTGCCAGAACGGCCAAGTTCGGCATTGCGTCGGCCTCGATTCGTAAACCTGACATTTACGGCTTTCGGAGCCAAGCAGGCAGCAGTCGCCGTCATCAAATTCCACCAGCGATTTGCCCCGACCTTTAATTTCCCGCACAAAAGTCGCGACGAATTGTTCTCGAGGCGTTCCAAGCTCGGCAGCAATTGCGGTTATCTCGTCCTCGGTAACCCAAACGTACCCCGGCTCACCGGAACAACAACGTCCGCACTGTTTACACTGAAATTGTAGGCCGGAGGAATACCACATAGTAGGGGAATAGGTGAGCAGGTGAGCAGGTGAGCAGGTGAGCAGGTGATTCGAAATTATCCGAAGTGTATCTCCTAACTCCTAAATTCTAAATTCTGCCGTGATCAGGTCCCTAAAATAGCATCTGGTCGACGGCGTATTTTGTCGGGTCGGCACCGAGGTGTCGGAATCCCTTCTCGGTAAGTCTGCGACCTCTCGGTGTCCGAATAACTAATTCGCTACGAAGTAAAAACGGCTCCACTTCGTCGATTAACGTGTCCGGTGCGACATTCATGGTGTGCGCAACAGATTCTACGCCAACAGGTCCGCCGTTGAAAACCCGCAGAATCGTTTCCATATACCGCCGGTCTTGCGGGTCGAGTCCGAGCGGATCGATTCCTTGCATTTCAAGCGCATCTTGAGCAATTCGGAGCGAAATCGTTCCGTCAGCTTTCGCGTCGGTGTAATCCCGCACCCAGCGGAGCCGATTATTCGCAAGTCTCGGGGTCCCCCTACTTCGTGCGGCAATTTCCAGAGAAGCGTCTTCCGAAATCTTTACGTTCAACTTTGCCGAGTTTCGACGAATAATCTCCGCAAGTTCCTCAACGGTGTAGAAGTCGAGATGTTCCCGCATCTGGAACCGGTCACGAAGCGGCGGAGAAACCAAACCGGTTCGAGTTGTTGCGCCAATTAGCGTAAACGGTTTCAGCTGGATATTCAATGTTCTGGCATTGACACCTTCGCCGAGAGTCAGGTCGATTCTAAAATCTTCCATTGCCGGATATATGAATTCCTCAACTGATTTCTGCATCCGGTGAATCTCGTCGATGAAAAGCACGGACCCTTCTTCCGCATTTGTCAGGTACGGCACAATATCTTTCGGTGCTTTAAGTGTGGCACCGTTTCCAATTTGAAAGCTAACGCCAAGCTCTTTCGGAATGCAAGTCGCAAAAGTTGTTTTACCGAGACCAGGCGGCCCGTCAAAAAGTATATGACCGAGTGGCTCACCACGTTTTCTTGCAGCGTGAACAGCTATTTCAATCCGTGCGTAAACTTCCCGTTGCCCGACCATTTCGAACATCCGTTGTGGACGGAGAAGTTTGTCTTCTTCCGTTAGAGCGTCTTTTCGCCGTTCTGGCCCATTTTCACCGTTTATCATCGCGGTGTCGGAAAACGAACTTTCAACGAAATCGTCTCTTTCGTCGTTTTCCGAAATGTTCGAATCTCTATCTAGTGGTTTTATTATTGTCTCTCGTGGCATATGCAAAAGTACAGAACACGAAATTGAGTCGTCGTCACTAACGTCAGGCATCTTTTCAAAATTACCGCAAAATAATTCTAACGCATAGTATAACATGATTTTCCACTTTTCATAGGCGAAAAAGGTGAAATACGCCCTGGCACATTCAAATACTTCAAGTGACAACCGGAATTAGACTGTCGCCCGGAATAAATTGCACGTTTTCAAATGTTGGGAAAACTGAGAATGATCAGTACCTAACATTAAAAAACTCGGGAACAGAGCCGACCAGCGGGAGGCGGAACACTTCACGCGAAGCTACTTATGCCTGAACGGCAGGTTCCCGCCCATACCGGGCTCCGGTATAGACTAACAAAAATTTTCGTAATTGCTTGCTTTTTTGCCTTGTAACTGTAATAATATACGCTCGTATACCGAAGCTGGTACATCAGAATTATTGTAGGCTACCCTTTTTAAAAAGACAAGAAACAGGTGAAAAAATGAGACATTTTGTGATAGCCATTGCATTACTTGGAATTTTTCAAGCGTTCTGCAATTCGGAAGAGCCGTTAATCAAGGACAAGTACGCGATTGAATTGAATGAGCAATTCAACACGCCGGACGGTATGACTGTTGATAAACAGGGAAATATCATCCTTGCGGTTCCAAACGCTCACGCTCGGGAAGGTGGGACGTGGTTGCTGAAAATTACGCCGGACGAAAAAGTCGAAAAATATTTCTGGCTCAAACCGCACCCGGAAACTAACAAAGCGTGCCCACTCGGCATGGTGTTCGGGTCGGACGGAAATCTTTATATTTGTGACGGTCAAACAATCGGCGGCGATTCGACGCACAAAGCCCGAATTCTTCGCGTCGTTCACCAAAACGGCAAACCTGTTCGCAGTGAAGTTCTCGTGACTGGACTGGTTCAAGCGAACGGAATGGATTTCGCAAATGGAAAAATCTACTTCACCGAAACGCAATTCCATGAAGGCGAAAAAGAATCGCCGATTGAAAGTGGCGTTTTCTGCTTCGATCTCCGCGAATTCCGTAATCTTCGTGCCCCGATCAAAGTCGGAGCGAACGGAAATGATCGGCACTGCATTTACAAATTCAAGACTCAGAACCCGGATTGGGCGATTGGAGCGAACGGAATC
>JBOFQC010000763.1:0-3887 GCA_051660725.1 Thermoguttaceae bacterium | reverse complement strand
CGTAAATAACGGTGACGGATGAACTTTCTGAGTCTGTGTAATGCCGTAAAGCCTTGCAACGCAAGGCTTTTTTCGTGGCTCAATGGGTTTCACACCGCAACGGCTGATGCCTCTCCAAACAGTCTTATGTATGTAATTGCAATGCTGCCGATACGTAAAAAAACCCGGAGGCTCCGGGCTTTTTAGTAGAATATACATATTCTATGTTTAACTTCTATTTGCGACGAAAGCGACGAACAAGCGGAAGTCCGCAAAGGCCGAGTCCGAGTATCGCGAGCGTTGCCGGTTCGGGTGTACTTGGGTTTTCTACATTTACAACACCATCTAAATTTACCCAAAGACCCATAGGACTTGTGCTATTAAAGGGGTTGGTATTTTGTACAACAAAAGTCAAAGATTCAATTTTTTTGATGTCTTCGAAGTTAGTTGTAAAATATCCATCTTCTTTTAGAAATGTGCCCAAACTTTGATAAGCATTAGAAGTGAAAATTGGTGCATAACCTGTAGCATCTTGGCCAAAAACGTGTGCTTCAGTAGCAAACATCTCGCCATTAATAATCACGGCAACAACATTATTGTCAGCAGCCCAGTTGATTTTACCGCCGGCAATTGCTTGTGTAAAATTAACAGTGAAAGCATAAAGGCCATCACTAACTCCAGGATTACTACCAGAACCTGCTGCACTAGAACTGATCCACTGCGTATTGTCTGTATTTCCTGGCTTCCAATTTGGATGCTTGGGATCAAGAGTAACAGCATTATTATAATCTGTTGCTTGCAAACTGTTATACTTATTGCTAAGCGTGTCTTTCCAATTGCCAGTAGCATACTCGGCATTTTGGCCTAAAAAAGCAACTTTCCAGCCATCATAATAACCGGTACTGTAATTAGAGGTCGCAGCACTGGCAAACTGCGAAGCCAAAGCGATCACGGCGACCGCTGCCATCAAACAAAACAATTTTTTCATTTTTAACTCCTTTGGTTAACTGAACTGGTTTTCCGGGAGTGTCCATCAACAAAGAAAAGCAATACTGTCCAATCGAACAGTTACAAATCCATTACCCCTACTTCAGTTCAGTTTCACCAAAAAAGTTGATACGCTTTCAATTTTTTGTAGAAACATTTTATACATGGGGTTTTTTATCCGCCTTTACAACGAACACTCTCAATCGAAACAATAAGTAACAAACTTTTTTCATTTACGCACCTTTAATAGTTAATTACGAACCTGATAACTTTATACGAACCTAATAAGAAAAAACAAAATCTTTAATGTATTACAAGCAAATTACGCGCCTAAACTGAAAAAAAGGCTTAAAACCGCAAATTTTTTTGAAAATCAAATAAATTTATTGGTTTTACAAACTATTTTTCGCCACTCCTAAAAAAGTTCGAAGCATTATTCTGCTACACCGTGTGTTAAAATTAAACAGTGCAGTGTATCCCTTGAACCTCTAAATTACGCAAATTATATTCACACCAGAAACTGTAAAAAACGATTCGACATTCACATAACTCATAAAGCCTCCAACTTGACATTTTACACTACAAAAATAGCAGCGTCAAGTGGTGGATAATTATTTTTAAAATGTTCGTTTGCATATAGAAAAAACGTGAGCAATAATATACCCTAACGGTATGGTATGCTGATATTTTTAATAAATTCCCGTCTATATACCGGCTTCAGTAATATGGCTAATGTACGACATAATTTTTTCACCTGATTACACTTTTGTACGGACCGCGTTTCTGATAAGCGCACTGGCGAGCCTGTCATTCGGCGTGATTGGCACGTTTGTGGTGGTGCGCCGAATCGGTTACATAGCGAGCGCGATTTCACACTGCGCTTTTGGAGGTATCGGCATTGGCCTTTTCTTACAACAGTTTTTGGCAGCAACGGCTGTTGGTTTCGGGGCAAGTAAAGCGTTCGCGTCTGCTCTGGAAACGAATATGGATCCGATTTACGTCGCGGTACTGTTTGCCGTTCTCGCAGCTTTGGTTATCGGTGCGGTCCAAATTTACGGGAAAGAACGTGAAGACACAATTATTGGAACTATCTGGTCGGTTGGCATGGCAGTGGGACTTCTGTTCCTTGATCGTACAAGCGGATATGTTTCAATTTCGAGCTTTCTTTTCGGAGACATTCTTTTCACTTCTTCAACTGACCTGTATCTTGTCGCGGTACTGGATGTACTGGTTCTGGCAACCGTTGCAATCTGTTTCAAAAAATTCGAGGCCGTCTGCTTCGACGAAGAATTCGTAAGATTACGTGGCGTAAGAACCGGCTTTTATTTTCAACTTCTTCTTGTGCTTGTCGCAATTACTGTTGTCCTGATGATCCGCATTGTTGGAATTATTCTGGTAATTGCAATGCTCACACTTCCTGCCGCTACTGCTGCCAGGCTCACGAATCGCTTGCTGCCAATGTCGGTTTTTGCGACTATTATCTGTTTTTTTTGTTCGTGGATTGGACTTTACCTGAGCGTAATCTATATTTTCTCTGCAGGGCCGGTGATTATTCTTGTCGCGGCAGCCCTGTACGGAACCGTTATGTTAATAAAACGCTGATCTAGGATAGGCGGCTAAACGTCTAACGTCTGAAGTCTAACGTCTAACATCTAACATCTATAAAATGAAAATCGGTGTATTTGGTGGAAGTTTCGATCCGATTCACTTCGGACACTTATTGCTGGCTGAAACCTGTTTACGTGAATGCAAACTGGATCGGATAATTTTCGTACCGACTGGAATTGCACCGCACAAGCCGAACAAAGTTGGAGCAAGCGGCGAACAACGGCTCGAAATGATCGACTTGGCAATTTCCGGAGTCGACGAATTCAGCGCGAACCGATTCGAAATTGATTCGCAGGAAATTAACTACACTGTAAACACTCTCAAGCATTTTCACACGGCTTTTTTAGACCCGGAGCTGTTTTTGATACTCGGCGCTGACATGTTCAACGATTTGCCGAATTGGTTCAAAACAAACGAAATATGCAATTTGGCAATTCCAATCGTTGCGCATCGGCCAGGTTTTTCATTGCCGTATTACGAAGCTCTTTCTCATTACATTTCGCAAAGTCGGCTCGAAATGTTCAAGCATTACCTCGTTCACATGCCGCAGATTGAACTTTCGTCTTCGCAAATCAGGAAAAGAGTGGCGGAAGGACGAAGCATCCGATTCCAAGTGCCGAGAACAGTGGAAACGTATATTCACAACCACAAAATATACGTAGATTCGTCGCCGGAACAAAAAAACCTGTGAAAACAGGTAAACTTTTCCAGATATTCTGACTGGGGTGTTTCTTTTAATTACAAAATATGCGAGAATAGGTGCCCACACACAAAGGAACAAACGTATATTTTTTGTGTTGCAGATCGCAATCTTTTCTTTTAAATCAACCAACACTGGAGTAAAACAAATGAAAACAACCGCTAAGATCACGCTGTTATCATTATTAATTGCCGCGATTCCGATTATCGCCTGGAGTCAGTTTGATGAACCAACCCCTGTAGAAAAGGATTCCAAACCGCAGGTTGTGGAAAAAAAAGAAGCAAAACCAGAGTCGACGGATAAAGATGTTCCTAGTTATTCTACTGTTGTAATAAAAACAACTCCCCAAGAGAAACCTGCTGCCGCGGAGAAAGGTAATTACAGCAGTATGGGCGGAATGATGTACGCTCCTCCTGCAGATAGCGGTATGATGGGCGTAGGCTATCCTGCTATGGGCCAAATGAGTACGGGTTCGATAAGTGTCACGGCCACCCCGGCAATGCCAATGCAACCAAGATCGGCAGGAATGCCGGTAACAGTGCAAGCACATGCTTACCCAGCACCGCAAACATTTCCGGCACCGCCGTGTATGCCGACCATGCCAGCCCCGCCG
>JBOFQC010000762.1:0-2677 GCA_051660725.1 Thermoguttaceae bacterium | reverse complement strand
CTACGATTTTTTCGCGAATTCTTTCATGAATTCGGCCAAAGCCACAACCCCTTCTCTCGGCATTGCATTGTAAATTGAGGCACGCAGTCCGCCTACGCTTCGGTGTCCGGCAAGCGTGATCAAGTTGTGAGTTTTCGCTTCCGCCTCAAACTTTTTGTCGAGTTCTTCGCTCGGCAACCTGAACGGCACGTTCATAATTGAGCGGAACTCCTTGTCCGCGTGGCCTTTGTAGAAACCGTCAGAGTTGTCAATTGCGTCGTAAAGGATTCCAGCTTTTTCTTTGTTGAAAGCGTACATTTTGTCGAGCCCACCAATGTCATTGAGCAGCCAATCGGTGACGAGCTTGACAATGTAAATCGCAAAACACGGAGGTGTGTTAAGCATTGACTTTTGTTCAGCGATTTTTTTGTAATTCAAAAGTGACGGAATATTATCGTCAGATTTCGCGACCAGATCATCACGCATAATTACAATTGTTACGCCGGCTGGACCTGCGTTTTTCTGGGCACATGCGTAAAGAATACCGTATTTTGAAACGTCTACTGGTCGGCTGAAAATGTCCGACGAACTGTCACAGACAAGCGGCACATCACCCGCGTTCGGCTCGGTCTGCCACTGAATTCCCTCAATTGTTTCGTTTGAGCAGAAGTAGCAATACGCGGCGTTCGGGTTAAGATTAAGTTCTTCAGCTTTCGGTTTACGTCTGTATTCCGTTGATTTTCCGTCCCAGACGATTTTCGCTTCACCTTGCGTTTTTGCTTCGCTTTGGGCTTTTTTGCTCCAGGAACCGGTAACGATATAGTCGGCGGATTTGCCCGAATCTTTAAGCAGATTCATTGGAATCATGCCGAATTGGAGCAACGCACCACCTTGTAGAAACAGCACTTGATAATTTTCTGGAATGGCAAGGAGTTTCCGTATATTAGCCTCGGCCTGCTCGATTATTGCCATGAACGGCTTGGACCGATGACTGATTTCCATAACGGAAGCGCCGACGCCCGGTAAACAAAGAAGCTCTTCTTGTGCTTTTTTCAGTACTGGGAGTGGTATACAGGCCGGACCTGCCGAGAAATTGTAAGCTCTTTCTTGCATTTTTGTGTAATTTACGAATAGGTAAAAAATTGTTTTCGACTTTTGCCCGCCTTGTGGATTATACTGGCAGACCTAACTATACATTTTTACCTGAAAGCAGAACTTTGTACAGAGGGCAGACGGCAAGCGAAATATACGGTGTACTTCGTAATTGATAATTCTTACCTTTATTGTCGAATCTGCGGTTTAACCCCGCTAACGGTTCTAAACGGAATAATTTAACAATAAAAACGCAAGATATTATTGAAAATGATTTTCTTTGCGTCAAAATAAGTGGTAGGCTAGAGAGGATATTTTTTATTGGAAAAACAGGGTGGCATTACGAATACGAATAATATCAGCGATTAAAACGAAAAAATTGATTATGACAGGCATTTACTGATCGTCAGGGTAATTTTGCATGTTAACTGTCAATTGTTAGCCGCCGAGGAACATGCCCACGAACCGGAAGTGGAGCGGCAGTGTTGCAAACTCTGGCGCGAAACTTCCGGGTTTTCTGCTCGGCGTTGTACTCCCTGGAGCAGGGCTTCGGGGCTAACATAAATCGCTCCGGACCACGCATGTTATAAATACTGCTTACAAAATGAATACAGAGACATTCCTTGAGCTTCTTAGCAAAAGCGGACTGGTTACCGACGACCAGGCCGACGATGCACTTGCGCTCATTGAAGCAGTAGCTACCAAGGAACAGTTTCGAGACGGAGAATTCATAGGAAAAGCGTTTGTTGAACGCGGAATGATTACACAGTGGCATTTGCGGCAATTACTTAAACGCAGATATAAAGGATTTTTCATTCGGCAATACAAAATTCTCGGTATTCTAGGCGCAGGGGGAATGAGTACCGTTTACCTTGCTGAACACAAGTTGATGCAACGTCGTGTTGCCATTAAAGTTCTGCCGAAAGAGCGGCTGAAGAAATCCGGCTACCTCGACCATTTCGTGCGAGAAGCGCAAGTAATCGCAACGCTGGACCACCCGAACATCATCCGGGCTTACGATATTGATCGGGAAGATGACGTAAATTACATCGTAATGGAATTCTTTGACGGCTTGAATCTGCAAAAAAAAGCCGACACGGAAGGGCCTTTGGCGATTCCCGCAATTGTGCTGTATATTTTGAAAACAGCAAAAGCGCTCGCTTACGCACACAAAGTCGGTATTATTCACCGTGATATCAAGCCCGCAAACATATTGGTCGACTCGCACGACCAGGTGAAATTGCTCGATCTCGGGCTCGCAATGATTGATGACCGCTTATATAGCGGTAATCTTTCCTCAAATTATAAGGAATCGAGTATTCTCGGCACTGCAGACTATCTTGCGCCGGAACAGGCGATAAACAGCCGTAATATCGATGCGAGAGCCGACATTTACGGACTCGGCGGTGTGCTGTATTTCTGTTTGACCGGTCACTCACCGTTTCCTAACGGTTCGATTTCCGAACGGTTGCTTGCACATCAACAAAAAGAACCAGGCAGTATTCTTAAAGACAGGGCCAATACGCCAAAAGACCTCGTCGACATTTGCATGAAGATGATGTCCAAGAATCCCGACAACCGGCAGCAGACCGCTGACGAAGTTGTG
>JBOFQC010000761.1:0-2824 GCA_051660725.1 Thermoguttaceae bacterium | reverse complement strand
GTACTCGTGTCCAAAGTGCCGAATGGTTGAAAGCACAGGGTTCGGAGCCGTTTGACCGAGACCGCAAAGTGACGCATCCTTGATCATTTCACCTATCTTTATAAGCCGGTCAATGTCACCGTCCACGCCTTTTCCTTCGCAGATCCGTTGCAATATTTCAAGCATTCGTTTTGTACCGACACGGCACGGCACGCATTTTCCGCAAGATTCTTCCTGCACGAACTCGATAAAATAACGGGCTACGTCAACCATACAAGAGTCTTCGTCCATTACGATTAAGCCGCCGGAACCGATAATGGCACCAAGTTCAGCGAGCGCTTCGTAATCAAGCGGCACGTTAAGGTTTTCTTTCGGAATACAACCGCCGGACGGTCCGCCGATTTGGGCCGCTTTAAATTCCTTACCGCCGGGAATACCGCCGCCGACGTCGTAGATCAAGTCGCCTAGCGGTGTGCCAATTGGAACTTCGACCAACCCGGAGTTGATGATATCACCGGCCAAAGCGAATATTTTCGTCCCTTTGCTTTTTTCGGAGCCGATACTTGCGTACCAATCACCACCGTTTGCGATAATTGCCGGGACGTTCGCAAAGGTTTCGACGTTATTAAGCAAGGTGGGTTTTTCCCACAAACCACGCTGAGCCGGAAATGGCGGTCTTGGACGCGGTTCACCACGCTTGCCTTCAATTGAACGCATCAGAGCGGTTTCCTCGCCGCATACAAACGCACCGCTACCCATACGGATATCAAGGTCGAAGCTGACACCACTTCCGAGAATGTCGGTGCCCAAAAGCCCGTATTCACGTGCTTGAGTCAGTGCGATTTTGAGTCTTTCAACAGCAAGCGGGTATTCGGCACGGACGTAAACGTAACCTTGTGTCGCACCAATTGCAATTGCCGCGATAATCATACCTTCAATCAGCGTGTGCGGGTCGCCTTCAAGAACACTTCGGTCCATGAACGCGCCGGGGTCACCTTCGTCGGCGTTGCAGACGACGAATTTCTCGGCACCGTCAGCGTTTTTGGCGAACTCCCATTTTTTACCGGTCAAGAAGCCGGCACCGCCGCGACCACGCAGCCCGGATTTTAGCATCTCCGAAATGATCGTTTCCTGATATTTGTCGTTTTGACTTTTTTCTTTCAGGATTTTGGAGAGAGCCTTATAACCGCCGGTACCGATGTAATCTTCGATACTTTCCGGGTCGATGTTACCGCAGTTTCGTAGTACTACTTTTTTCTGTATTTTGAAAAAGTCGAGTTCGTTTTCATTTTCAACCGGTGTACCATTTGCCTGCTTGTGCAGGAGACGTTTTACAACTTTTCCTTCAATGATGTGAGATTTGATAAGCTCAGGCACGTCTTCCGGGGTAACTTGTTCGTAGAACGTGTCACCAATGAAAAGAGCGGGGCCACCACTGCACGGTCCAAGACAGCCGGTTTTTATCAGCTGGCATTGCGTGATATCAAGATTGGATTTGTCCAGTTCCTGAACGAATTCCCAATACACGGCATTTGAACCGGATGCGATACACCCTCCGCCCATGCAGATACGTACCTTGAGTTGTCCTTCTCCTTTGAAAATCGACTCTCTTCGGCAAAATTCATCGCGAACAGAGTCGAGAGCTTCAATTGTATTCAAGCGTTTACTCATGATGTGGCTCCTTTCTCCGAATCGGATGAGCGGTAAGTATCAAGTATCTTGGCGACGTTCGCTGGTTTGACACGCTGATGAACGTCATCATCAACCATGACAACCGGAGCAAGTCCACACGCCCCGAAGCATCTTCCGACTTCAAGTGAAAAAAGTCTGTCACCAGAAGTTTCACCTACATCAATGTCGAGAGACTGTTTTAATGCGGCGAGAACTTCCTTGCCACCACGAACATAACATGCGGTACCGAGACAAACACGGACCGTATGCTTTCCACGCGGAACTGTTGTAAAAAAAGAATAAAAAGAAACGACTCCGGCAACTTCACTGTAAGATTTATTGAATGCGGAGGCAATTCTTCGTAACGCTGTTTCGGGAAGGTACCCGAACATGCCCTGGGTTATTTGGAGAACAGGAATAAGATTGCCTTGTCCTCCACGATATTCACCTATGACTTCGTCAAGGTGGTCCAGCAGTACAGCCTCGTCAACGAGAGCACTGCTACACGGACACTCGACCTTTGCAGTCTGAGACATCAAGTACCTCCTTCTGGTTTTTGGGTTGAAAAGTAGTATTCCAAAAGACGCACTAACTTTGATTGTACCCGATGTCAATTCATAAAGTCAAACATACTTTTAATTTTTATCACATGCCCGGAAGTGAGGTATGTAAGTGCAATTAAGCAAAGATTTTATAAGAAGAGATGCAAAATGCATTGAAAGAGGTTGTGTATACTGTCGCCTGGAATAAATCGCACGTTTTCAAATATTGGGAAAACTAAAGATAATCAGAACCAAACATTGAAAAACTCAAGCACGAGCCGACCAACGGGAGGCGAAACACTTCACGCGAAGCGCACCGCCCTTACCGGGCTCCGATATAACCCGGGGACTTCGCTACACTTCGTCCCCGGCTCTTTTTGTGTTTTTATTAACCCGCTCTTTTTATTTCTTTTTGTCGTAAAGAATTTTTTCCAACTCTTCGAGAGACCGCTGCTTGGTTTCCGGCATGAAGAACAGAATGAAAATAAACGCCGGCAGCATAAACGCAGCGTAAACGCCGAAACAAAAAGCCGGGCCGTATTCGTCTCGCCAAATTGGGAATGTTTGAGTTACAATTATACAGCTTATCCAAATCATCATGGTTCCAATAGAAGCGGCGCGACCACGTATCC
>JBOFQC010000760.1:0-3040 GCA_051660725.1 Thermoguttaceae bacterium | reverse complement strand
GTAATGGATTTCCAACGTAAAAGCGTTTACGGTTACCGGCAGCGTGTTCTTGACGGAGCGAACTGCAAGAAGTTGATCCTGGCAATGATTGATTCGCAAATTGACAGAAACATGAGCGAATTTTTGGACAAGGATTACGGAACCGCGTCGTTTGCCGTTTGGGCAGGGAGTCAGCTCGGGATTGAATTCGAACCGAAGTCGTTCAGGACGCTTTCGTTTGAAATGGCACAAGATTACGCACTTGAGCAAGCTCGCCGAATGGCCGAATCGCAGGTGCTCGACGCAATTGATGAAAACCTACCCTCTGACGCTGAAGAATCCGAATGGAACTGGCAGGCTTTGACGAAAATCGCTAATACTGCTTGGAAAGCCAGTGTTCGAGAAGTCGATTTGAAAAAAATCGGACGTGATGACATTGCCGATTTCCTTATTGAAAAGGCACACCAATTTATTAATCGCGTCGACTTGAGTGATGGTAAGCCGTTGCTTGACCCGAATTACGGCATGAAGACTGCGATTAATTGGATCAAGTCGAAGTTCGACATCACGCTTGATTATGAGGATGTAAAAGATTTCGAGCTGGCTAGGTTTGAGACCTACCTACGTGAATTGACGCATAAAAAGTATTACGAAAAAGAGGTGCAATTCCCGGTTCTTGGCGGACTTTTGCATTACACGGTTAACGACCAGAACGGCAAGCGGTACAACCGTGAAGCGTTGGTTGATTGGGCGAAAGACCGTTTCGGAATCGAGCTTGAGCTTGAAGATTTGAAAAACAAGCAGCGCACGGAAATTGAACAGACAATGTTCGACGAATGCCGTAAGGGGCTGGAAATTGTACCGGACAAATACCGTAAGTTTCACCAGAAACTTGACGAACTTCTTATTGCCCAGGATTTTGACGCCGACGAGATCAAGCAGCACCACGAAGTGATACCGCACCCGGCCAGTCCGGCAGCTGTGACATCACACCATGAGCGGACGTCCGAAACGAAAATGGTCAAGTTGGACGTTAACGGCCCGAAACTAAAAGAATTCTGCGGATTCATAAAAGACGAGTTCGGCATTGACATCACGCCGGAAAAGCTCTCCGAGTGGGACGTGCGGGATTTGCAGGACCGTTTGGCGTCGTTGATTGAGGATAAATATAATCCCGAAATGCGACGAATGGAAAGAACGCTTGTGCTGCAAATACTTGACGGTGCGTGGAAAGATCACCTTTTGGTTATGGATCATCTCCGTTCCAGTGTCGGACTCAGGTCGTACGCTCAGGTAGACCCGAAAGTCGAGTTCAAGCGGGAAGGTATGAAAATCTTCGAAACCATGTGGGACTCGATTTTCCAACGTGTTACCGATTTGATTTTCAGAATGGAGCAGCTTGACCCGAATTTTGTTAGTTCGACTTGGACCGAATCGGAAGCGGTGCATGAGGAAGTGGCGACCAACTCCGCAATTAGCGAAATTGCCGGCCAGCAGCAGGAAGCGATTGAAGGTTCACAAAACGCCGAAAAGAAAATGGAACCGATTCGAAACATTGGACCGAAAGTTGGTCGAAACGACCCTTGTCCGTGTGGAAGCGGAAAGAAGTACAAAAACTGCTGCATGAAGAAATAATGAATCGCTTCGGCATTATTTACTCGGCGTAATAATTGTTATACTGTCGCCCGGTATAAATTGCATGTTTTCCAACGTAGTGTTACTGAAGATAATCAGCGCCAAACATTGAAAAACTCGGGAACAGAGCCGACCAACGGGAGGCGGAACACTTCACGCGAAGCGCACCGCCCGTGCCGGGCTCCGGTATAGCCGCCGAGCCCTGCTCGGCGTTTTCACCTTGCTGATAAGGTAGGCGACTTTCTCCGAAAGTCACTCCAGTTTCGGAGAAACTGAACTACCTAAAGCCTGATGCCTATTACTCGTACTGTGAAAAAGTGAATAAAAAAAAGAATCCATTTTTACGTTTTCACCGTTTGGGTGGTAATTCTTGGTTTCGTTTTGAGCCGGGTAAGGAAAGCGTACCGCAAGTCGATTCGGCTCAAGTTGAAGAAGATTCGCGGCTTCAAAAAGAAGCGGAATTAACACAAAGCGAGTCGGTTACAAATTCAGGTCAGTATTATGATTCTGAAGATGAGCCTGATTCCGAGCACCGACGGGAAGAAGATTTAGCGAATGTGGAAGCGGTGCTTTTTCTGTCAAAGGAACCACTGCCGTTGAAGAAGCTGGCGCATTTTGCAGGTGTTGCCAGAACGTCGGTTGTTAAACGGTTGGTTCGTGAGTTAAACGAGCGGTATTCAAAACAGCCGAGCGCATTTCGTGTAGTCGAGGTTGCTGGTGGTTATCAGCTCCGAACACGTGGGCAGTTTGCGCCGTGGCTTACACGTTTACAAGAAGTGCCAATTGAGGTAAGATTAAGCACAACGGCATTGGAAACGTTGGCTGTTGTTGCCCGTAAGCAACCTGTACTCAGAGCGGTTATTGAATCGGTACGGGGTGTTCAGTGCGGCGAGATTTTACGCCAGCTCATGGAACGTAACTTGGTGAAAATTGTTGGACGCTCTGAAGAACTTGGCCGCCCTTTTCTGTACGGCACGACGAAATATTTCCTGCAAGTTTTCGGACTAAACAGCATTGAGGAATTGGATTTGTCGTAAAAAATAAATTTTTTTGCATAACACAGACAGCAAGTTGAAGTTTGATTGTTTGCAAACCCCAAACCCCTGATGAAATTTTGTAAAAAAAATTACGGGTGGGCTTCTTTTCGAAAATTTTTTGGTAAAATTAGACTTACAAGTTTATTTTACTTGTGTAGGTAAAAATTTATTCATCTTTTGGTTAATTTGCCTGATAGCGTAAGGCATTTTAATTGGGATGAAAAATATTTTTGACTGACGCAGGTTTACATTTCACATTAACTCTCAAATTAGGAACCCAAAACGTGAAAACCGAATTTTCTTATTCTGGATTGACTTTTGATCGCAGCGAACCTTACGCTTGGCTCACTGAGGCCGAAATGTTCTCGACTGGTGGCGGTACCCTTGTC
>JBOFQC010000759.1:0-1775 GCA_051660725.1 Thermoguttaceae bacterium | reverse complement strand
CGAGTACATGAACTTGGCAAGAAAATTATCCTCGTAAGTTCCGGTGCGGTTGGCGCTGGTATGGGACGCCTCGGTTTAAAGGAGCGTCCGAGCCAGCTCCCGCAGATTCAAGCAGTTGCCGCAATTGGCCAGAGCCGACTCATTGAAGCGTATGAAATTGCTTTTGATCGTTTCGGCAAGCATGCCGGGCAAGTGCTTTTAACCGCTGACGACCTCTCAGTCAGACGCAGGTACTTGAATGTGCAGAACGCTCTCCGCACAATGCTGGAATACGGTGCGGTGCCAATTATCAACGAAAACGACACCGTAAGTGTTCGCGAACTGCACACCACTTTTGGCGACAATGACCGACTCGCCTCACTGGTTGCCAACCTATTCGAAGATTCACTTCTGATTTTGCTGACCGATGTTGAAGGGTTGTATGACCGCGACCCTGCCGATCCAACTGCAAAGCTGATTCCACTCGTGGAAGAATGGACTGACGAGCTACGCTCTTTCGTCGTCGAGAAACAGTCGGGCAGAAGCAAAGGCGGAATGTCGAGCAAATTGAACGCTGCGAAAATCGTGACAGAATCTGGTGGAAACATGATTATTGCAAATGGTGACCACTTGGATATTTTAACGAGAATTTTCGCCAGTGAAGAAGTCGGCACCGCTTTTATCGCCCAGGATTCGGTGCTTAGCGCCCGTAAACGTTGGATTGGGTTCGCGAGCCGTCCAATTGGTACCGTTTTCATTGACGCCGGGGCAGCGGCGGCTGTTTTGAAAAAAGGAAAAAGTCTTCTCCCAATTGGAGTGGTGAATTGCGTCGGCTCATTCGAGAAAGGCGACATTGTTTCACTGGTTGATCAAAACGGACATGAAATTGCTCGTGGATTAAGCAACTATAACATTCGCGACCTTCTCATGATTCGCGGCAAGAAAAGCAGCGAAATTTCCGTTATACTCGGACGTTTCGCTTACGAAGAAGCGGTTAATCGAGACAATTTACAATTAGTATAAAATCCGACATGGAAATTTTAATTGGTGTAACAGGCGGAATCGCGGCTTACAAAACAGCAAACCTGGTCAGCCGTTTGGTGCAGGAAGGTTTCGGCGTAACAGTCGTAATGACCGAATCGGCAACGCATTTGGTCGGGCCGCAAACTTTTGAAGCGTTATCAGGCAGGCCGGTGTATACAGAATTGTTTCACAGCAAACGGTCACACACACACATTGAATTGAGCAGAGCCGCCGACATCATGTGTGTGGCGCCAGCAACCGCAAACTTTTTGGCAAAGGCAGCTTTGGGAATCGCGGATGATTTGCTTTCGACAATTTACCTTTCTTTCAGTGGTAAAGTTTTCATTGCTCCTGCAATGAACAGCACGATGTGGGAAAAACCTTCAGTGCAAAGAAACGTAAAGCAACTCAAAGAAGACGGAATTACTTTTATTGGCCCCGAAGCCGGACATCTCAGTTGCGGCGAATCCGGCGCAGGCAGAATGTCTGAGCCGGAACAGATTTTCAAAATGATAAAGAAAGAGATAAAATAGCCTGACGCAACGTATTGTTTGCCTCGGAGCCCTGCTCCGGGTAGTTTTTCATAAAACGCTACATTCTTTCCACTTCGATTTTTTCCATCAATTTGCGGATGTGCATTAAATTCGGATTGATTTTTACGGCGATATCAAAACATTCAAGTGCTGCGTTTGAATCACGAATTTGCATAAAGGCGTGTCCCATACCAATTGCGGCCCCGAAGTGAAACGGATTCAGTTCCAAAGTCGTATTGG
>JBOFQC010000758.1:0-3194 GCA_051660725.1 Thermoguttaceae bacterium | reverse complement strand
AGCGACAACAAGTGAACAGGTCGAACAGCTTCGTTTGAGTTATCTCGGGCGTAAAGGTGTCATTACCAATCTGGCGAAAGAGACCGACTTCAGCAAGTTTTCAGCCGACGAAAAGAAACAGTTCGGGCAAAAATTGAACGACCTGAAAAACTTCGCAACGGAACAGTTGCAACTTGCTGCCGAGAAAGCAAAAGCAGACGGTGCGGCAACGCAGCCAAAAAAATCGGTTGAACTCGACCTTACGCTTCCCGGTACTTTCAAGAATTTAGGTGCGTTGCATCCGATCACGCTTGTGCAGCTTGAAATCGAGGAAATCTTTCAGGGCATGGGTTTTTCCGTTCTGTACGGTCCGGAAGTCGAAACCGAGTTTTACAATTTCGAGTCGCTGAATGTGCCGAAAGATCATCCGGCTCGCGACATGCAGGACACGTTTTGGCTAACGAATAACCAAGTTTTGCGTACCCACACATCGGCCAATCAGGTACGGACGCTTCGTAGATTCGGTGCCCCGGTGCGGGCAGTTTTTCCCGGCAGATGTTTCCGTTATGAAGCGGTTGATCCGTCACATGAAAACACGTTTTATCAATGTGAAGGTCTTGTCGTTGACAAAAATATTTCTGTAGCAAACCTGATCGCAGTGATGAAAACCATTCTAAGTGAAGTTTTCAAACGTGACGTCAAGGTACGGTTACGTCCCGGTTTCTTCCCGTTCGTTGAACCAGGTTTCGAGCTCGACTTGAACTGCTTGCTTTGCGGCGGAAAAGGTTGCCCGACTTGCGGCGACGGGTGGATTGAGTTGATACCATGCGGCCTTATACATCCGAATGTGCTCCGTGCCGGTAACATTGATCCAGAGGAATACAGCGGTTTCGCTTTCGGTATGGGCCTGACCCGTCTCGCTATGATGAAGTACGGAATTCGTGACATCCGTTTGCTGAACTGCGGTGACATCCGTTTCAACGAACAGTTCAAAACGGTGATTTAAAATTATAAGCAATCAAATGTAAATTTGCCGATTATTTTAGCCGCTGATCCGCATACCCGGTAAAGATCAGCGTGGTTTCTAATCCCGCAATTTACTCAGCCACGCAAAGAAAAATGAAAAGGCTATTTTCAACGGTTACTTTCTTGTTTCTGTTTGCGTTCATATCAACTCCGCTTCTTGCCGAAGAAAAAGCAAGCAAAGCTGATGAAAAGCCGACAAAAGATGCCTTGCTTGATGCGTTATTGGCTCACGAAAAGCAAATTAAGTCGGCCACTTTTGCTTATAAACATGGCTCGTTGACTTCTAAAAAATACGTTGAGGGCAAGCTTTGGGACTGGCCCAAGGGTGAGCCGCGAAGCTCAGTTGAATTAACAATTGCAGAAAAAGAGTGGGTTTTGCGTTGGCCGGGTTATCCGAATACTAGTATGTGTCGAAGTGATTTTGCGGCAACATATTACGAGACACCGCAACCAGCCGGCGATATTTACCGTTCTTTTATTATTACCGATCCGGGCGGTGTATGTAAATCAATTGAGAACGAAAAAGAAGAGAATCGTCTGTACGCACTTCCAAGTGCCGGGGCTCTTCCGTCAGAAAAACTCGTGACATTCCTGAAAAAGAACCGAGACCGAATCGAGTACGGCGGTGAAGAAAAAATCAACGGCTACTCGACTCATGTTCTGAGAATTTGCATTCTAAAAAATGAGTTTTCTGAAATCATGAATGGCATCAACCCGGAGTACTTGAAACGGAACGAAATGGTTATTTCGTTTTACGTTGCACCGGAACTGGCTAATGCCTTGGTGCGAATCGAGGAAAGCACAATTAATGGCTTGTGGACCCAACGATATGATGCCGTTGATTTCACAGAAGTGGCAAAAGGTATTTTCTTTCCCAAGCAATACATGGACGTCAGCAAATTTTATAGGAAAGAAGAGAGTTACTATATTAACCAGTACGAAGTGTCGGAAATAAGCAACGTGAACGCCGAAATACCAAAAACGTTTTTCGAAATGGATTTACCGAAAGGAACACGAGTTAGTGACTCGCGAACTGGGCGGGGTGACAGCGTTGTTGTAACTGATCGGGAAATTACATTTTTCAAACCCGACGACCTGATTATTGAAGCTCTTACACCGAAGAAATGAACTCCAAATCGTATTATGAGACGGTGTCACTACTGCGTTTCGTCGGCGTTTTTCAGGGCCTCAATGATTTTAACGGCAAGCGAATCCGGGGCGTCATTAAACGAATTGGAAAGAATCACAACGGCGTTTCCGTGTTTCCGGTCAACTAGCAGCATTGAAAAATAACCGCCGGTTTGTCCGTTGTGCCAGTAAAAATCTCTGTGAGGATTGTAGTTCCAGCCTAGCCCGATCTTTCGGCCCGGCATGCCGTCAGCTTGGATTTTTTGCGCCAACTCGAAATCTTTTTTCAGCTGTTCAAGCTGCGGTTTGTTTTTGTCCGATTCAGTTGCGTCAAGAGAATTGGTTTGAGCTTCTGCATCTCTTTGCGAATTTAATTTCTCGACAAGCTCCATTTGTCCGAGAGCGGCTGCGGCAAATCGAACCATGTCAGAAACCGTTGAACGGAGTCCGCCGCCTGGCGCAAAACCGGCTAAGTCCCAGTTCTTACACGGTTTATGTTCTGCATCGTGGGGCTGTGCCAAGCGTTTTACAAGTTCGTCGGAAAGTTTTACCTGCGTTTCATTCATCCCAAGCGGTGTCAATACTCTATCACGCAATAAATCCTCAAACGTGACACCAAATTTATTCGCAATTACGTTTCCAAGAATTGCATACCCGTAATTACTGTATTCGTATCGGTTCTGCGGCTCCACTTCTGGTTTCCACTGTGCCAATGAATCGTAGATTTTTTCTACTGTAAACAACGTGTAAGGATCACCTGGTGTCTTGTTTGCGGTTTCCCAAAAATGTGGTGCCAGTCGCGGCAAGCCGCTTCTGTGTGTAGCAATGTCAAGAAGCGTGATCGGAGCTTCACCTTTTTGCGGCAATGTGACACCATTAGGAAGAAGATCGGAAAGTTTGTCGTCAAGACTTACTTCGCTTCTTTCCAGCATGTCCGCCAAGAGTACGCCGGTGAAAAGTTTCGTAATGGATGCGATTTCGTAAACGGTTTTCTCGTCTGGAGTTTGCGGGTCGTTTTCGCTGATTTGTCCGAACCCGAAAAAGTGAACCTCGCCTTCATG
>JBOFQC010000757.1:0-7676 GCA_051660725.1 Thermoguttaceae bacterium | reverse complement strand
AAAGCACACACTACATTGTACAGAGTCGAGCCGATAACCAAAACGGAACAGTACACAGAGCTTGAAGACATAATCGCGTTATTGGAAACCGATAAAAATTATGAATCGGTTTTGAAGGTCATCAAGTACTACGTTTATAGTTTCGGTACAAAATTGTTGGCCAGTCCGAAAGAAGATGCCGGTCCGAACCCATACAAACTTAAAGAGTCGATTCTAAAATTCGTCGAATCGTATCCCTCGAAAGAATCTGACCAATTGGTGAAGTTGTTTCTCGAAGTAGTAAAAAAACTTTCAAAAACTGATAGAAAACTCGCAGTTGAAACATTTAAGGAATTCGGCGATTTATACAAAAAGTCGAAGTACGTGGATGACCGTGTTTACGGTGAAGAACTAATCGGCACTTCACGAAGATTGGGGCTTCCGGAAAATCAAATGTTCTTTTCCGGCACAACTCCTGACGGTAAAAAAGTCGTTTCAACAGAGATAAAAAACAAAGTTATTCTAGTAGAGTTCTGGGCTACATGGTGTCCAAATTGCGTGAAGCAGTTTCCTTCTTTACGTGAGCATTACGAAAAATATAATAAGAGTGGGTTTGAAATTGTAGCAATCAGCACTGATACAGACAAAGCGGCACTGCAAAAGTTTCTTGACAAAGAAAAGCTTCCGTGGACTGTTTTTCAAGACAGGCAAATTAGTGAACTTGACGACCAGAAGCACTCCGATTATTACGGTGTTAAGGTTCCGAACTCAGTTCTAATTGGTCGAGATGGAAATGTAATTGCAACCGACCTTGAGCCGAGCCAGCTTAATAAAGAACTATCCAAGTTATTTCCTGCGGTTAAATAATTATTTCCTCTTCGACTAATGCCCAACGTAAATTCGTTATTACCGTTATGTTCGTTTTTATTGATAGCTTTTGTTCAATTAGGCGTCCTTTTTGACGTTTCTAATGCTGCCGAATCGCCCCAATCAGGAGAGAGCAAGGTACAATTTCGTATTGAAAACGAACTGCAAAGCGATAAAATTATCAATCCGATAAAAACGACAACTATCTTTTATGAAGGAGTCGTTTACGATATAATCGGGGATAATGGTGAAGTGACTATCTTTGATGCAAAGAATAATTCATTCACTATTTTGGATCCCGCGAGGCTGGTTCAGTCGAACATTTCCGCTTCGGACGTCAAAGATTTTTGTGATAAATCACGTGAAAAACTTTTGGCACACAAAAATCAATTTTTTTCGTTTCTGTCGGCTCCGAAATTTCAAGTAAACTACGAGGAAGAAACAGGCTACGTAACTTTTCAAAGTAAATGGATTGATTACGTGATTGAAACGAAACCGCTCACCGAAGCGGGCATTGCCAAGGAGTATTTCGAATTTTGCGATTGGTACTGTTACTTTAATATTCGATCAAACCCAAGTTCGTTACCGCTTTTCGCAAGATTGAAAGTAAACGAGTTTCTCAAGGAAAAAGGACGGTTTCCAGAAAAAATTCAAGTGAAAATATATCGGCAAGGAAACTCTGGAATATCTGGAATCGTAGGTAAACCGGATGTTTCGGAAAGTTCACATAAGTTCGCAAACCGTTTGGTTCCGACAGATGAGCAGCGAATAAAAAAAATAATTGAACAGACGAAAACATTTCGTTCAGTTCCGTTTGCCGACTACCTGAAAGAGTAGACCCGAACAAGATCGAACAGTAGGCAAACATCGGCTTCTGTATGCCAACAATTTGAATCAATTGTTCGAATAAAATATTGAGGTATAAAAATGTCAACACAATTGTTTTCTACATATAAGTTAATTTTACAGAGGCGAGTGGTTTTCAGTATTGTACTCGGAACTTGTGTTCTCAGTTTTACAGGTTGTGGTGGAGGCGGTGAAGACAGCGGCGATGCTCCAGCGGCAGCAAATCCTGCGCCAGCGCCTGCACCAGCGCCTGCACCAGCTCCTCAGCCCGCTGCTCCAGCGGCTCCCCCGGCTGATAAAAAGCCTGAGCCAGCGCCTGAAGCAAAACCAGCAGACCAAAATCAAAATGCTTCCGATGTGCCGAAAAATATTCCAACTCTTAATATCTGGAAGAGTCCCGAAGCTAATTCTCTGAAAGACTTGATTGCGGGTAAATCTTTGACCCAAGCCGGTGATGTTATCGTTGACGAAATTGCAAAATCGTTAGGTGAATTATTGAATCTGTTATCAAACATTCAGCCGACAGTTGAAAGTTTCGATTCCAATTTGATCGCAATTTCGGAGTTGCAGACAAAAATAAAAGTGCTCACGGAGACAGCTTTGTTTTTGGCTGAAAAAATGCCTGATGACGAACGAATGAATTGGAAAAATAGCACGATAAATAAAATTGGCAATGTATATGCCTCCGTAGCCAATGAGTTTAGAAGTAAAGATATGAATCGTGCCGCAAGTGAGTTTGGTTCACTTATCTTAAATTTTCAAAGACCGTATGAAGACACCGCTGAGCAGTTAAAAACTCTTTGCGACGAGGCGCCAAAGGCCGCAGAAAATACAGGGCGTGGCGGAATGCCTAGTTCGAGTCCAATGATGTCACCACCGGGTGGAATGCCTAGCCCAAGTCCAATGATGTCACCACCGGGTGGAATGCCTGGAGGTGCAGCAACGGGGTCAAAATATGCAGGTTTTCGCGGACAGTGTGATAACTTTTTTGGCGCTTACGCCCCCGGCACGGTTGATGAAGCGAAAATGAGTCCGATACTTGCGCAAATTACTCCGGCAGCGCAGACAAATTTGCTTGGTATCACGCCTACAACTACCAATCGTGGAATGAGCGGCTCTTCGAGCATGTACCCGGGAGGCGGCTCTTCGAGCATGTACCCGGGAGGCGGCTCTTCGAGCATGTACCCGGGAGGCAGCTCTTCGAGCATGTATCCGGGAGGCAGCTCTTCGAGCATGTACCCGAGTGGCGGAATGGGAAGCACTGCCAACCGTCCAAGACCGGGTTTGGATTTAACGGGGGGCCAATCGAATCAGAATATGCCTGCTGGCGTAATACGAGAAATGCTTGATGACACTGTTAGAAAAAGCATGTCTTTGGCTTTGAAAGATATGTTGCTAAGTGTCGACCCAAATTCTAAAATTGCGCCGCAAATTGCACTAGCTTACTGTTCTTTTGCCCCGGATGACGAGGATATTGTTCCTGCAATGGCAACGTATTTGAAAAAAGCACCGAGTACTCCAGAAAAGTTTGATTCTTATCGGGCGCTCGTTTTACAGCCGGTTTATTCCGATGACCCACGTGTACAGTTCCTGCTTGTTGGAATGTCGGAGATATGCTCACTTAATCCGCAACTTATAACTAATGCAAATGACATATTCGTGAAAGCGAAGGGGACTTCTAAATTCATCACAAGTATGTTACGAAGCGGAAATAAGAAAGACACGGAATTTGCCTTGCAATCTTTGTACGAAATCGGAGACGGTGACTCCGCTGTTGAGGTTGCAAAATTACTGGGCTCAAATGAATTTGGTGCGGCATACACTCAAGGCATTTTGGATGTTTTGGCTGAAACCGGTGATGAACGAGTTGCGCTGCCAGTGCTGAAACTGTTGACGAATATGGAATACCAGCAGAAAGCAAAATCAACGCTGATTAGAATTGGTTCGCCCGCTGAGGAAACGGTACTTAAAACATTTGGTGCTAAACGAGTTGAGACCGACAAACTTGCACTTGAAATTTTGGCGAAGATCGGATCGTGGAAATCAGTGTCTCGTTTAGGAACATTATTAAGAACCTACGCAAACGCAAAGTCGGAAGAAGAATTAGAAAAAGTGGACGGTGATAAATCACAAATTCGTGTAATGGACCTCGAAACCAGAAACGAAATGATCCAACGCACAGTCGAGGCGGGAACGTTAATAATTGCCAGACTTACAGGCATGAATCACCCCGGCTTTGGAGCGTTGGGGTTTATTTCGCCTGTTAATCCGAACACCACCGGACGCGCACAAGGAATGTACGGAGGAATACCTAGTGCTACTCCCGGCGGAATGTCCGGAACTATGACACCAGGTGGAATGCCGGGCGGAATGCCTGGAAGTATGCCGAGTGGAATGGGCAGGCCCGGTACGCAGGTGCTTGATCCGTCTGGACCGAGAGTTCTTTTTACAGGGGATCAGGTTCCACCAGATGACGCACCACTTGATTGGATGAAAGGAATTGCTTACGTAACGGATGTAAAATCAAAAGAGTTGATTCGTATATTGGGCAAGGCAATAAATTACGAATCCGGCAGAAAAGCTGGTGAGGACGCCACTACGTATAACTGGATTGAGCCATTTATGTTACTTGCCGGCAAGCAAGCTCAAGGCTGTGTGAATTTTCTTTCTCCCGATAACAAGAAAAAGGGAGAGTCGGAACTGTCGAAGATGGAAAACAGTTTTAAGAAAATGCAGAGCGAAATGAATCGGATCAAAAAATCAGACCGGACTTTTGATGGATTTAAAGAAACATATAGGTCAGCAAATCAACGTGCAACAGCAGGAGGACGCGGCCCAGGGGGACCAGGCGGGCCTGGCGGTGCTGGTATGTACGGACCGCCACCTGGTGGTGGAAGTGGAATGTACCCGCCGGGCGGCGTTCCCGGTGCTCCGAGATAAATTATTAATATTGAAGTTTAGCCGCCGACTTTAGGTCGGCGAGTTAGAAGTTAGAATGTATCTCCTATCTCCTATCTCCTAACTCCTAAAATATAAGCGTTTACTTTACATGAGTTCGAAAGCGGTTGTATTACTTTCCGGTGGTTTGGATTCCACAACGGTTGCGGCCGTTGCTAAAGATGCTGGACATGAAATTTTCGCACTGACGATTAATTATAATCAGCGACACCAGTGCGAACTTGACGCCGCAGAGCGGGTGGCCGATTTTTTTGGAATTGCGCACCGTGTGGTTTTTCCCTTGGATTTAAGGCTTTTTGGTGGAAGTGCATTAACCGACGCGAGTGGAAAACTTGCGGTTCCTAAAGATGTGCCAATTGATCAGATAGGTCGAACCGTACCGTCAACTTATGTGCCGGCTCGGAATACGATTTTCCTTTCGCTTGCACTTGCTTACGCGGAAACCGTTGACGCAAAAGATATTTACATTGGTGTTTCGTCGGTTGACAGTAGCGGGTATCCAGACTGCCGCCCAGAATTTTTGTCGGCCTACGAGAATTTGGCAAATGTGGCAACGCGACCTGAAACCGGTTCTAAAGAATCGAGTCGGTTTCGCATTATAGCACCGCTTGTGAGCTTAAACAAAGCGGAAACAATAAAGTTGGGCGTTTCGTTAGGTGTCAATTACGGTTTAACGTGGACATGTTACGACCCGGTCAAATCGAACAAACAAAAAGATTCATTTATCAGTTGCGGACGTTGCGAATCGTGTACTCTTCGTTTACGTGGATTCCGTGATGCCGGATTCGCAGACCCAATTGAATACGAAAAATACTGATTAGTGTTTTAGTCGCGAAAATGAAATGCTCTCACAAACAGGAAGTGAAATAACGAGCCGGAAGTGAAGCGCCTGTGTAATTATACTGGCCGCGCAACTTTCGGGTTATCCGCCTCAACATTTAACGCCTTTTGAAATGCCTCCGTTTGGTTGGTCAATTATTTTTTTATTAATAGGGTTGTTTTTCGCCTGCCTTGAACTTTTCGTACCGTCAGGAGGCTTGCTCGCATTTTTTGCGTTTGCCTCACTCTGCGCTTGCGTGGTTTTTGCGTTTCATCAAGGCGTGGTGGTTGGCGTTTTATTTACCTTGTCGTTACTGGTTTTGACACCGCTGTTAATTTGGCAGTTAGTGCTGCTTTGGCCTCGCACACCGATTGGGAAACGTATGCTTCTTGATCCGGCGTCTGATCCGGCTTTGGCACCCGACCCGGAAAAAAAGGTCTTGGATAAACTCGTCGGAAAAATCGGACACTCCGTTACTCGAATGATGCCAAGCGGAATCGTCGAAGTTGAAAAACAACGTTATGACGCCGTAAGTGATGGTGAACCAATCGACCCGAACAAAAAAGTTATTGTTCTGAAAGCGAACAAATTGAATATAATTGTAAGACAGATTCTCGATAACGAACTGAAAAACGAGCAAAAGCAAGACAACCAGATAAAAAAAGACGCTCCGTATGAACCGCAGGTTGCTGATCCATTTGCACCCAACACTTAAAGCTTAACATGAATGAGACTGTATTTTTTGCACAACTTTTCGCCGCGCAGGAAAACAACAACGCCAACCCGATGCAGATGCTGCTAATTTTTGGTGGTATCGCGGTATTAATCGTTGCAGCCGTAATTTTCGGTTTGTTAGCGAAGTTTTGCGGCCTTTGGGTCCAATCGATAACAACCGGGGCCGGGATCGGACTGCTCGACATGCTCGGCATGACTTTCCGTAAAGTCAATCCTGCCGTAATTGTTCGAGCAAAAGTCATGGCTGTCAAAGCGGGCTTGGACGAAATATCAGCAAAGTCACTAGAAGCCCATTACCTCGCCGGCGGAAATGTGGCTCTGGTTGTGCGGGCAATGATTGCTGCCAGTAAAGCGAAAATAATTGATCTCGATTATAAGTTGGCGACTGCAATTGATTTGGCTGGTCGAAACGTTTTGGAAGCGGTGCAGACGAGTGTTAATCCGAAAGTTATTGATTGTCCGACACCATCAAAAGGTCGAGTAACTCTTGACGGCGTTGCCAAGAACGGTATCCAACTCAAGGTGAAAGCACGTGTTACGGTTCGTGCGAATTTGCGTCAGTTGATCGGCGGAGCAACGGAAGAAACGATTATCGCACGCGTCGGTGAAGGTATTGTAAGTGCAATTGGTTCCGCTGAAACACATGGTGTCGTGCTTGAAAATCCGGACAGAATATCCAAAACGGTATTGGAACGGCGACTCGATTCGCAAACGGCATTTGAAATCGTCTCAATTGACATTGCGGACATTGATGTCGGCGAAAACATCGGCGCAAGGTTGCAGGCCGACCAAGCGGAAGCCGACACGAAAGTTGCCCGTGCCAAAGCAGAGGGACGCCGTGCAATTGCGGTTGCTCAGGAACAGGAAAACCTTGCGAAAATCGAGGCGAGCCGTGCCAAAGTTGTGCAAGCGGAAGCTGAAGTGCCGAAAGCAATCAGCGATTCGATTCAATCCGGCGCGTTTGGATTAATGGATTATTATCGACTCAAAAACATCCAGGCCGACACCGACATGCGCGGCGCAATCGCAAAGGCCGGAATCGGGAAATAAAGTGATTTCAGGCTTCAGGTGTAAAACGTCAGTATAGTGCTTGCCACCTTTGCCTGATACCATAAAATAATTTCGACGCAAATCAACTACATGGGTGCAATTTTAGAGTTCATTATATTTTTTTTCGATTTGTTTTTCGATGTTTTCGGGAGAACGGCCAATTTTTTATTGGGTAGCCTTTTCCTTTCCGAAAACGGAAGAGAAGATGAAAAGAACTGGCCTGCGATTATCACCCTGATAATAGTTTTGATATTAGTACTTGGTGTGATAGGCTTTATGTTGTATAGAACTTTTTCAAATTAAATTCGTTTATCTTGCCCTAAGAAATGCCGTTTAAGAAATTTGACAGATCACGATTACATCTGCGTCCACTTTCGGAACGTGAGCACGATTTGCACCACGAATCGACAATGATGCGGCT